>CAYVKU010000009.1:6249-6611 GCA_964452305.1 uncultured Candidatus Saccharibacteria bacterium
AGGAGAAACTGCCGGCCTTCATCAGGCGGCTTTTCTCTTAGGTTTTTTTGCTCTTTCTTCGCAGATTTTGGCTCTTGTTCGAGATAAACTTCTTGCGGCAACATTTGGCGCGAGTGCATATCTTGATGTGTATTATGCTTCTTTTCGTATTCCGGATTTTCTGTTTGTGACTATTGGGTCATTGGTTTCTCTTACTGTGTTTATTCCTTTTCTTTCGGAGGTGTATACAAAAGGGGAGAAGGAAACAAAAGAAAGTATAAACAGTGTGTTCACTCTTTTTGTAGGAATCATGCTGGTTCTTCTTGTTGTGATATTTTTCTTCGTGCCGTTTCTTATTCCAAAATTATTTCCTGGTTTTACAT
>CAYVKU010000009.1:6623-9843 GCA_964452305.1 uncultured Candidatus Saccharibacteria bacterium
AATTTCTCTCTCAGTTACTCTTACTCGGATCCTTCTTCTCTCCCCACTTCTTCTTGGTATCTCTAATGTATTCGGAGCAATTGGGCAGTCTAAAAATCGATTCTTTGCTTATGCAGTAAGTCCGGTCGTGTATAATCTCGGAATTATATTTGGAATATTGTATTTGTATCCTTTATTTGGGATCTCAGGTCTTGCGTTAGGGGTTGTTCTTGGTACGTGTTTGCATGCACTTGTGCAAGTACCTGGAATCGTTCATTTAGATTTGTTACCAAGAATTACTTTTTCTCCGCGCGTCAAAGAGGTGGGTAGGTTGTTGTTCGTGGCTTTACCAAGAACCATTACGCTTTCCATCTCCCATCTCTCAATGTTCTTTTTGATTTCAATCGCTTCTCTTATGGCAAAAGGTTCAATTACTATTTTTTCTTTCGCTTTCAATCTTCAATCGGTACCATTATCAATTTTCGGGGTTAGTTATTCATTGGCAGCTTTTCCAACACTCTCACGGTTTTTTGCAACCGGACAGCGAGAACAATTTATTGAAAAATTACTTGGATCAGCTCGTCATATTGTTTTTTGGGCAATATCGAGTACGGTGATGTTCATTGTTCTTCGTGCTCATATTGTAAGGGTTGTTCTTGGATCCGGGGCTTTTAATTGGAATGATACAAAGCTAACTGCCGCAACTCTCGCTTTGTTTAGTATTTCGCTCATGTTTCAGTCGCTCGTGCTGTTGTTTGTTCGTGCACTGTATGCTTCTGGGGTTACACGGAAGCCTTTTGTAATTAGTGTGGTTTCAGGATTGACTATGGTGCTCTCCGGATACGGTTTGTCGAAGTGGTTCACACATTCTCCAGATTTTCGTTTTTTCATGGAAGCATTGTTTAAAGTCTCTGATGTCTCTGGTGCGGAAGTCATGATGCTTGCCCTTGGATTTACCATCGGGTCAGTACTTGATTGTGTATTGCTTTGGTATGTACTTTCAAAAACATGGAGTGGATTTACTGTGCCGCTTTTGAAGACAATATATAAAGTGAGCGCTTCTTCTGTGTGTGCTGGATTCGTTGCGTATCTTGTACTTATGGTACTTGGTCCAATTATTGGGCTAGAAACATTTTTCTCTGTAGGTATTCAAGTGATTCTTGCGGGACTCTCTGGTTTAATTGTTTTGTTTGGAGTGATGTCCCTTCTTCAAGGGGAAGAGGTTAAGGAAATATTCTTGTTTTATAAGAGAAGAATGATGAAGCATAAGACAGTATCGCCAGACACTGGGGTAGTGTAGTCAGGTGGATGCTTCTCGTGTAGAATGGCCTCTTACAGAGAATATGGATCACATACGAAATTTTTCAATCATTGCTCATATCGATCACGGAAAATCAACCCTTGCTGATCGGATGCTTGAAATTACTCATACTGTTGAAGAGAGAAAAATGAAAGATCAAGTTCTCGATTCAATGGAACTTGAAAGAGAGCGTGGTATTACCATTAAAATGCAGCCGGTGCGGATGCAGTATAAAAAAGGTGGGAAGTCGTACATTCTTAATCTTATTGACACACCGGGCCATATTGATTTCTCTTATGAAGTATCACGAGCGCTAAAGGCGGTTGAAGGATCAATTTTGCTTGTCGATTCAACTCAAGGAGTTCAAGCACTTACTACGCTTGGTATGGCACGTGAGGCTGGTCTTGTGATTATTCCAGTACTTTCAAAAATCGATTCTCCTCTCGCAAGAGTTTCAGATGTAAAAATTGAAGTAGCAACCCTTCTTAATATTGATCCAAAAGATATTTTAGAAGTATCGGGGAAAACAGGGGAAGGGGTGGATTCGCTTTTAGAATCAATTATTGAAAGAATCCCTTCGCCAAAAATTGAGACTGATTCAAAAGAATTTAGAAGCCTTATTTTTGATTTTAAATACTCTAATCACAAAGGAGTTATTGTGTTTATTCGAGTAATGAATGGTTCTGTAAAAAAAGCAGAGTCGCTCATATTTAAAGCGAGCGGGCAGCGGTTTGCACCAATGGAAGTTGGAGTGTTTACTCCAGAAGATACACCAAAAGATTCATTGCATGAAGGAGAGATTGGATATTTGGTAACTGGAATTAAGGAGCCTGGAATAGCTTCTGTGGGAGATACAGTCGGGCTTTTTGGCGGAGAAGCACCGGCGCTTCCTGGATATATGAGTCCAAGGCCTGTGGTGTGGGCATCTTTGTACCCCGAAAGCCAAGATGATTTCACTATGCTAAAACAGGCACTTTCACGACTGAAACTCTCAGATTCATCTTTTTCTTTTGAAGAAGAATCGTCAGGAGCACTTGGAAGAGGTTTTAGATGTGGTTTTTTGGGCATGCTTCATTTAGAAATTATTACTGAAAGATTACGTCGAGAGTTTAATCTTGTGCTTGTAGTAACATTCAACCTTTCTCTTATTATCACAACTCCAAGTATTACCTACGAGATAGAAAATAAAGCAGGGAAAAAATACATGGTGTACTCAGCGGTTCATTTTCCAGATGATCATGAAATAAAAGAAGTACACGAACCATGGGTTCTCGCTACGATTATTGCCCCTTCTGAATACACAGGTCCTCTTATGCAGATATTGTATGATCATGAAGCGTCAATTGTTGATACTGAAAGTTTTGGAGATAATCGAACAAAACTCGTTCTTGAAATGCCACTTCGAGAACTCATGAGAAATTTTTTCGATCAAGTAAAAAGTGTTTCTTCGGGTTATGCGTCCATGTCATACGAAGTGTACGAGATGAGAAAGGCGGACGTAACGCGACTTGATATTTTGGTTGCTGATGAACCTGTATCTGCGTTTTCTCGAATAGTTTCTCGAAGACTTGCAGAAGCGGAGGCTGAGGCAGCTGTTGAAAAGCTATACAAAACACTTCCGCGACAAATGTTTGTTACAAAAATACAAGGAAAAGCATTTGGTCGTATTATTTCTTCGCGTACTCTTTCTGCTTTGAAAAAAGACGTTACCCAGCATATGTATGGAGGAGATATCACTCGTAAAATGAAATTGAGGGAAAAGCAGAAAAAAGGTAAAAAGAAAATGAAAGCGCTCGGAACGGTAGACATTCCGCACGATGTATTTTTGAAGATGATGAGGACAGACTAGTCCCTTTCTCTAGATTGCTTGGCTAGAAAATAGGCACAGACATAAGGACCATACTTACAATGGATCGGAAGAGCACACGTCTGAACTCAGTC
>CAYVKU010000009.1:9904-14194 GCA_964452305.1 uncultured Candidatus Saccharibacteria bacterium
ACCGGCTGTAGAATAGCAAGATTAGTGAAACAATGGAAGATTTCCGAAAAAAAAGAAATGTGAGAAAAAAGCTGTACTCGAGAGGGACGTTTTTCGCCCTCCTCCTTCTCACTGTTCTTTTGGCGCAGGGGGCTTGGGGTGTTTTTTTGAAGCACAGAGAAAGTGAAAAAAATCTCGCACTTGTTGATCAGAAGTTGTTGGCAGCAGAAATAAGAAAAAACGAGTTAGAGACTTCAATATATGAGCTCGAAACCCCTCAGGGAATAGAGAAGGAAATCAGAAATAAATTTAGTGTGGCAAAAGAAGGGGAGGATGTGATTGTGATTATCAGTGAAGAGGACAATTTCGAAGATGTCGAGCCTGATAATGAGGGGATTATGAAAAAAATTTCTCGTTGGTTTTCTGGGCTATTCTAGGTTTTCCTTGCTTCATTTTTTCATATTGTGATATACTCAAAGCATATTAGTTTACATGTTAAGTGAAATGAAAAACGTCATCATATATTCAACACCAACGTGCACATACTGCAACGCTGCAAAAGATTTTTTTACTCAAAATAATGTGCAATATGAAAATATTGACGTGTCAACGGATGTCGTAAAAAGACAAGAGATGGTTGAAAAGAGTGGGCAGATGGGAGTGCCTGTCATTTTTGTTGGCGATGAAATGGTTGTAGGTTTCGATAAACCAAGACTTTCAGAACTTCTTGGAATCCAAGCTTAACAAAAAACCCCGCAGAGAGCGGGGTTTTTTGTTTGAATAAATGGAACAAGCGTAATACTAAATAATGGTATTATTAGTTCCATCAATCTTCTTTTGTATATGGGGAAAACGTCGATTCCAAATAATAAAATAAAAGAAATAAAAAAATTACGTCAGTCGGGACATTCTCTTTCAGAGATAGTTAAAATTACTGATTGCAAAAAAACAACAGTGTATCGTTATATAAAAAATGTTTTAGTCTCGTCTAAATATCAGAACATCCTAAAATCAAAACAAGGAGGCAGCAAGCGGAGATCAGAAAACCAGTGGAATAATAATGCAAAAAATAGAGCAAAAATAATATTGTCGAATCTTTCTGCAAGAGAAAAAGTCGTTATTCTAGCTTCATTGTATTGAGGAGAGGGAAACAAAAGAGAATTTAATTTTATTAACAGTGATCCTTTCATGATCAAAATATTTTTTGATTCTCTGGAATTAATTGGTGTGAAGAAAGATTCAATAAAAATTGGGATAAGACTTTTTGATGATATAGATAAAAATGAGGCTATTATTTTTTGGGCAGAAGTTCTAGGTGTTTCTGTTAGGCAAATAAGTAGCATTGATGTTTTGCATGGAAAAAAGAAAGGAAAGCTCTTGTATGGTATGTGTAGAATTAGAGTTGCAAAAGGAGGAGAATCCTTTAAGTTAATAATGAGTATTATTGAGAGAATCAAAAAAGAGATGATTTCTGCTGCTGTAGTTCAACGGATAGAACGAGGGACTCCTAAGCCCTAAATACAGGTTCAATTCCTGTCAGTGGCACCATAATGAGGGTGTTTTGCTCGCGTTGATTTTCATAGTTGATTTGATATAGTAAGCATCGATCTATGAATGAAGAAGACCGAATAAAGCTAGCTCGAGCATTGGAACTTGCAGAAGAAAACAATGCAATCTTGAAAAAGATGCAAAGAGTGGCGCGATGGGGAAGGTTAATAAGGATATCTTATTGGACTATCATTATTGCGGCTTCTGTTGGAGCGTTTTATTATATTCAACCATACGTAGATCAGTTGATGCAGTTGTACGGATCGGTAAAAGAAACCGCAGGTGACATCAATAGCCTGATTGCACCGTAATATGCTGGGATAGCTCAGTTGGTAGAGCATTCGCCTGAAGAGCGAAGGGTCGGCAGTTCGAACCTGCCTCCCAGCACACGAAATAGGTTTTAGGTTTTTGGTGTTAGGTTTTAGGAAAACTTACAATACAATTGTGTAAGACAGGCGAGAACAGGAAAGGGGTCGGAAAACCGTGGGTTTCCGAAGAGTGAGAGAGCGAAGTGACCTGCCTCCCAGCACATGAGGATGAACGATGAATAAAGAATATTGAATTATGAAAATTCACCATTCTTTGTTCCTTATTTAACAAAAAAGCACTGATTATCAGTGCTTTTTTGTTAGGATCCCTTTACTTTGATGCGAGCTTCTCTGTTTTTATCAAGTTTAGGGAGTTTGAGAATAAGGAGTCCGTATTTTTCAACCGCTTCAGCTTCTTCAATATCTATTTCTTTTGGAAGCACAATTGTGCGAGAAAACGTGCCCCAATACAATTCCCGATGAAAATAATCTTCACTTGATACAGTTCTATCCTCTTCGCGTTTTCCTTTTATTGTTACCATTTCTCGAGTTATGGAGATATCAAGGTCGTCAGGTTTTACTCCTGCCACCATTGTTTTTATCACAATGTCGTTTGCGGTCTCGTACACATCTACAGTTAGTTGACCTTCTTCTGCTTCCTCTTCCATCCAGTGATTTTCTCGGTGTTGAGGTACAGGCTCATATGGTTCAATAGACGATTCGCCGTCATCGACTCGTACTGCTCCTGTTAGTTTTTCAAAAAAAGAACGCTTTTCTCTGAACATGATTATAGTTTGTTTACTGGATAGAGTTGTTTTATTTTTTCAAAGAAGAGCAGAAGCACGACGATTGCTATCCAAATAAAACCAAACGTTGCAAATGTCGTACCGCTCTGTCCTTTTATTATAAATAAGTTGAAGAGGGTATGCAATGCAATAGAAAGTGATACTCCCCAAAAAATGAACACTCGTTTCGTTTTCTTTTCTTTGTAAAATGAAAACGCGATAGAAATACCGATGATTGCTGAAGCGAGTGTGTGAAGTAGGCTTGCTCCGATAAAGCGGAAATTGCTAGTTAATAAAGTGTCGGTAATGTTGCCGAGTGAAAGAGGGTTAACAATGTAGATTGCATTTTCAAGTGCCGCAAATCCCAGCGCTGCTGTCATGAGGTAGATAAGAGCGTCAATGGGTTCATTCATTTCCTTTTTTCTTAAGGAAACCATGTAAGCTACTCCCGCTTTCATGAGTTCTTCTACAGTAGCCCATCCAAGAAAAAGAAGCTCAATACTATTTCCTGCGTAGGTGTAGATAAGGCGTTGAAAGGGAATTACGAGTGGCACAGCTAGCATTCCAGCAAGGAAAGTTGCGATGATGAGACCGCGAGGTTCAGGTCGTTTCTTGTCTTCTTGTAGCCAAAAGAAAAGCCATATAATTGCCGGAACAATTCCTCCAATGAGTGAAAAGAAAATAGTAGATGTGCTAGGCATCAGTGTGATTTTGCATTATTGGCCAAGGTTCAATCATAATATATGGTCGTTTTTCTGTGTGGGGGAGAGCTTGCCATATTTCTTCTGTAACAAATGGCATGAACGGATGAATAAGAATCAAAGATCTGCGAAGTAATTCATACAGCGTTTTTTTGATCGAAACGATCTCTTGATCGTCGGTAGATGTTTTTATAACGGATTTGCATTCTTCTATGAGTTGGTCTGCGAATCGGTGCCAGAAATAGTGATAGATTTTTTCACTCGCAAGATGAATCCTCATTGCTTTTAAGTCCTCGGTAATATCAATCTCGATTCTTTTGAGTTCATCTATGTACTCTTGATGTTTCAGAAGAATAGGGGAAGTGTTGTTCAGCGCGTTTTCTGTGTTTTCTAGCACAAAACGAGTGGCATTCCATATTTTGTTTGCGAAGTGTTTGTATCCTTTTATCTTGTCGTTTGAGATTCTGCTGTCGGTTCCTGGAGCGGTTCCTGAAATAAGAGCCATTCGTCCAGCGTCTATCCCAAATTCTTTTGCAATATCAATGGGATCAATACCATTTCCGAGAGATTTAGACATTTTCTCTCCCTTGCTGTCCCTTACTGTTCCGTGAAGATAAATTGTTTTAAATGGAATTTCTCCGAGATGAAATCCAGACATTAAAATCATGCGCGCGACCCAAAAGAATAAAATCTCGTACCCCGTTTCAAGGAGTGCAGTTGGATGATAGGTGTGTAAATCCTGAGTATCGTCTGGCCAGCCGAGTGTAGAAAATGTCCATAGCGCAGAAGAAAACCACGTATCGAGAGTGTCCGGATCTTGTTCCCATTCGCCTTGAGGAGCATCGGTGTCGCAGTAAATCTCATCTTTGCGATACCAAACGGGAATTCTATGTCCGTACCATATCTGTCTGCTGATACACCAATCCCTAAGATTATCAATCCAATGAAAATAGGTTTTATCGAAATGTT
>CAYVKU010000009.1:14206-23729 GCA_964452305.1 uncultured Candidatus Saccharibacteria bacterium
AGTGACTGCTCCCGTTTCAACAGCAAGTCTCATAATTTCTTTGAGAGTTACTGTCTGACCACTTTCTATTCCTTGTATATTGGATTTTTGTAATACGAACGGTTTGTTTACCGCAACAAACCACTGTTTCAATATTTGAGGTTCAATAATCCCTCCTGTTCTTTCTGCGGTAGCAATGTTGTGTGTGTAATCCTCGATTTTTTCAACAAGTCCAAGATTGTGGAGTTTCTCAATCAGCTTCTCTCGCACCTCGCTTATTTTCATACCAGAAAATTCTTGCGCAATAGGAAGAAGTCGACCTTTTAAATCGATAATTTGCTCTTTTTCAAGATTGTATTTTTCAGCAAGATCAAAATCAGTAACCGAATGAGCCGGAGTAATGGTCATAACTCCAGTACCAAATTCCATATCGATACTCGAGTCTTTAATAATAGTTGCTTCAACGGGTCCATTAATCCAATCCACAGAGATTTTTTGACCATGTTCATAAGCTTTATAGCGAGAGTCATCGGGGTGCATGACTACATACTTGTCTCCAAATTTTGTTTCAGGGCGAGCTGTTCCAATAGTAAATGGTCCGTACTTCAAATAGTAGAATTTTGTTTTCTCTTCCTTGTATACAATTTCATCGTCTGCAATGGTTGTTTGACCTTTTGGATCCCAATTTACAATACGCTCTCCTCGGTAAATAAGTCCTTCGTCATACATTCGTTTGAATGCAGTTCGCACCGCGTGAGATCGTTTTTCATCCAAAGTAAAAGCCTCTCGAGACCAATCGCATGACGCTCCCATTGTTCTTATCTGTGATTGGATTGTCCCTTTACTTTCCTCGGCAAAATCTTCAATTCTTTTTAAAAGCTCCTCTCTTCCGAGGTCATAACGACTTTTTCCTTCTTTTTTTGAAATTTCTTTTTCAACTTTTGATTGAGTGGCAATTGCCGCATGATCGGTACCAGGAATCCAGAGAGTGCGATATCCCCGCATTCTGTGAAATCGAGTTAACACATCTTGAACGGTAAGCATAAGAGCGTGCCCCATGTGAAGAACCCCTGTTACATTTGGTGGAGGCATGACCATACTCCACGCGGGAGCGTTTTTGTCAGTGTATCCAGCATTCACACAGGCATCTGGGGAGAAAAAACCACTTTTTTCCCATCCCGCATATATATTTGCTTCGGTGTTTTGTGGATTATATGGAGAAAGAAATTTCTCATTCATGGCTTCAATTCTAGCATTTTTAGATTGATTTGCATGCATAGATATAGAAAGACGAGAATGAGAAAAGCGGTATTTACATAAAAGACAAAAAAAATTGTTCAGAATACTTTTTCTGCGTTTTTCTTTTAGTGTACAGAAAAAAGCAATATAAAGATTGGTTATTTCAGATTTCGTAAAGTTTTCTTAAAAGACATTTATTTTATAAAAGACAAAATACTAAAATATGGCTATAAATATAGATAAACAAGAAATGATGATTTTTTGGTATAACTTGACAATATTCTAAAAAAATGGAGTATGTGTGTCGTTACTGAATAAAAAGAAATGAATATATTTGCATCTATCGCGAATAGTTCTCTATTGCAAAAAGGAGCACGACTCTTTGTGCTTCTCTATGTCATTTCTTCTGTATTCGGTCCGATTTCTCATCTCGCCCCAGAAGCGTTTGCTCAAGTAGTTGAATCAACTGAAGGGATAGTGACTGAGGTTGTTGAGGTGGTAACGGAGATGACTTCTCAAGCTGAGCAGTCTGATACTTCATCTATTTCTTCCGTATCAGCGATTACTGTGGACATCAGTGCAAATGGATCTGATGGACCAGTACGTCTTTCAAATGGGGAAGCCCTCGAAGTTTCTTGGATCTCTTCAAATGCAATATCGTGCGAAATTACTTCTCCGTACACTTCAGGAGTGACAACAATGGGAAGTGAGTTTTTTGCGATTACGCACCCATCGTATCCAGGAGAGGGAATGAGTACTTCATTCTCAATCACTTGTAATGATGGAATGGGCAACACTGCATCAGACTCTGTTTCAATATCTGGCCCACTTCCAATTTCAACACCGACATCTCCTGCAACTCTCGATATTTCTTCAAACGGAGCACAGGGACCGGTGTATGTTTCTCAGTCACAAACATTTACTCTCGATTGGGTTTCTGCAAATGTAACCGCGTGTACTCTTTCTATTCAAGGTGTTCGGGATATTGGAGGAGTGGCTCTTAATGGAGGTACAGAAAGTATCTCTTCAGCTCACCCATATTTCCCACCAGCAGGAGGTCAACATGAATTCGTTCTTACTTGCACTAGTGCACAAGATGGAAGTTTTATTTCTGATTCAGTGACTGTTGTTCGAGCGCCAAATCCAATACCAAATGCTCCGCTTGTATCAGGGGTGGCGGGTTCTCAGTGTGGAGGATTTGTTTCTCTTTCTTGGAATGCTGTAGTGGACGCTACTTCATATAAAGTGTTCCGAAATGGAGACATTATTGGAACCGTGGTTGCACAATCATTCGAAGATATTGTTTCTCCGTCTTCTTCGCATGTATATACTGTTATTGCAACAGGGCAATATGGAGATTCTCCTCTTTCGTACGAAGTACCGGTAACCGCTTCGCCTGTATGTGCGCCGACTGTTTCAACTGTGGATATCACCGCAAATGGTTCACAAGGTCCAGTGAATCTTTCAAGTGGGCAGTCTTTCACGGTTGATTGGATTTCTGCAAATGTAACTGCGTGTGTAGTAAATCTCAATGATGGCCGAACATTAAATAGTACTGCTCTAAACGGTACATCAGGAGTAATTGGAATTACTCATCCAATGTATCCAAACGAAGGAGAGAGTATTACTTTCACTATTACTTGTGATGGCGTTTCAGGATCTCCAGTTTCTGATTCAGTTACTGTAACTCGATCAGGTATTTCTCCAGACGCTCCGGTATTGTCTGCAACAACTGGTTCTCAGTGTGGAGGATTTGTTTCTCTTTCTTGGACAGAAGCGCCGAATACATTGTTTTACGAAGTGTTCCGTGGGGGAAATAGTATTGCTACGACTACAGCACTTTCATTTACAGAAGGAAATCTTTCTCGAGGTGCATCATATACATACACGGTCCGTGCTCACAATGGATTTGGTATTTCAGCATTTTCAAACGAAGGAACTGCAGTTGCTTCTTCATCATGTGCTCCTGTTTCAGTAACCGTTGATATCACCGCAAATGGTTCACAAGGTCCAGTAAATCTTTCAGAAAACCAATCATTCACTCTCGATTGGATTTCTTCAAATGCAATTACTTGTAATCTCGTTATCGCAGGTGGACAAGATCTTGGATCAGTAGAGCCAAATGATGGATCAGGGATAATTGCCGTCGGAGATAATCGATACCCAAGCGAAGCTACTTCACGAACATTTGTTATTACTTGTGCTGGATCACAAGGACAAACGGTAACCGATTCGGTTGTAGTGACGCGTCCTATTGTAAATAAGGTTCCAGAAGCTCCGGTGCTTTCGGCAAATACATCTTCACAGTGTGGAGGTAATGTTTCGATTACATGGAATGCTGTTTCCGGTGCAACTTCATACAAGTTGTATCGAAATGGAAATGTAATCAGTACTCTCACCGCGACTTCATACCAAGATACTGGACTTACTCCACGAGAAGGATATGAATACTCTGTCGTTGCTTTGAATGATTTTGGCGCATCGGCATTTTCAAATAAAAAGACTGTTCTGTCATCAAACGAGTGTCCAGTTGCTCCAGTTGTATTTTTGAATGCAAATCCTGGAACTATCAATGAAGGAGAGACATCGAAGCTTACGTGGTCATCACAAAACGCAACGTCATGTTCTGCTTCTTGGACAGATAGTCAAAATACAGGAGGGAATCAGACAGTAAAACCAAGTACAACAACAACGTACGAAATCGTATGTACTGGTCCTGGGGGATCAGCAAATGCGACTGCAAAAGTTACGGTAATTCAAACCCCGTTTTGTCCCGTTCCTGTTATTGAAAGTGATTTGAGTGCGCAAGGTACGATTGGAAAACCATTTTCATATACCATTGATGCAACTGCGCAGGGTACTACTTCACCAATTACGTACACAACGTCAGATCTACCAAAAGGTCTCACTCTTTCAGGTGGAGTAATTTCAGGAACTCCAGAAAAATCAGGAACATTCTCTGTGACAATTACTGCAACAAATGTGTGTGGATCTGATAGTGATACGCTCGTTATTACTATCAAAAAAGGAAGTGTTACTCCAAGTATTACCGTAGATCTTACTGCGCAACCTCTCGAGATATACCAAGGAAGTAGTACTACACTTGCTTGGATCTCAGGAAACACAATTTCATGTTCTGCACCATGGACATCTGATACATCTACATCAGGATCTCTGGTTGTTTCTCCTGCGACAACGACAACATACTCAATCACTTGTACAGACGGAGTGAGAAGCGCTTCTGATACGGTAACCGTGCGTGTTCTCCCTCTTCCACAATGTGAACTTCCTGTGTTTGTCAGCGCAAATTCCGTAGCACTTTCTCTTGGCGGATCATTGGATTACGCCGTTCAAACAGCATCTTCTACAGGAACTACTTATGAAGTGGTAGGGGATCTTCCGTCATGGATTACATTCGCAGGAAACACTCTCTCTGGAGTTGCTTCACAGGCAGGCACATACACAGTTGTCCTTAAAGCAACAAATACTTGTGGTGCATCAAATCTAACACTTGCGATCACTGTTTCTGGCGGAGGCGGGGGAGGAAATCCTATCTCTGTAGAACTTGTAGCACAACCAAGTGTTATCTCGCTTGGAGCTTCATCAACGCTCTCTTGGATCTCAGGAAACACAATTTCATGTTCTGCACCATGGACATCTGATACATCTACATCAGGATCTCTGGTTGTTTCTCCTGCGACAACGACAACATACTCAATCACTTGTACAGACGGAGTGAGAAGCGCTTCTGCGGAAGCAACTATTACTGTCACAACAGGCGGAGGACAATGTGAGGTTCCAAACATCACAAGTGCACTTTCTGCAAATGGGAAAGTCGGTTCAGCTTTTAGTTATACACTTACAGCATCGACAGGTACTTCAACAACAACATATTCAATTGCAACATCAACTCTTCCTGAAGGACTTAGTTTTGCTGATGGGGTAATTTCAGGAACTCCAAGTACTGCTGGAACATATACTGTACAAGTACAAGCAACAAATTCATGTGGAACTGATACAGAAAACCTTGTTATTACTATCGACAAAGAAAGCACACCACCAGGTGGCGGTGGAGGAGGTGGGGGCGGAGGTAAGCGAGGAGGATTCTCTGTTTCGACAGGGGAAGTGCTCGGCGTTACTGAATGTAATTATCTTCGTGATTATCTTCGAATCGATTGGGTAAACGATACGGTTGAGGTGATTAAGCTTCAAGTATTCCTTCGAGAACTTGAAGGGTTCAAAAACCTCCCTGTTACTGGAGTATTTGACCAAGCTACCTTCGATGCAGTAGCAATATTCCAAGAAAAGTATGAGTCAGACATCCTCACTCCATGGGGGCATACAAAATACACTGGTTTCGTCTATATTCTTACGAAGAAAAAAGTAAATGAAATCGTATGTCAAAGAGAATTTCCTCTTACTACAGATCAACAAACAGAGATTCGTGAATTTCGCGCATTTCTCACAGCACTTTCTGCTCAAGGAATTGCAGTAGATGGAAGCAGTTCTATTTCTCAAGGACATAATGGACAAAATGTCCTTGAAAACCAACCAATAAGCTCGGTAAAACCCGATATTTTGAATGAATACGGAGAAGAACTCCTTGGAGATAAAGGACAAGAAGGCGAAATAGGGGAAGAAGGAGCGTTTACTACAAACGAAAATCTTCGAGCTATTGCAGCGGCAATATTCGCTGGGCCACAAGGCTGGAAAGAATCATGGAATTCTGTCCTTTATTACTTCATTATACTTTGTGTCCTTTATATTCTCTCAACCGCACGAGTGCATTCTGTGCATCAAAAATACTCACTTACTCCAGAAAGTATGAGAATTCGAAAACTCTTCTGGTTCATTGTAGGACTCACTATCGCGTTGATTATTTCTTTTGTGAGTGGACTTTACACAATCATTCTTCCGCTCTTTGTAACACTTTGTATTCTTGCTGCGTTTCTTGGATTTTCAGTATTTACCAAAAAGAAACAAGCAAGTGGGGTAGTAGAGGAGGTGATACAGCTCGGAGAGCCATCTAGTAAGGTTTAGTAACCCTAAAAAACCCGCTCTAAGCGGGTTTTTTAGAACGAGAGATTTCCTTTTGCGACTATATTCTTAGGCGTTTTTTTGGAATTTTGTATTACACCATATCCAGCGATTGCGATCATAATGCTGTTATCTGTGGATAACTTTTTTGTAGGGAATAGAGAAGTGATCTTCAAGGTACGGCTAAGCTTTCTGAGATGGGTCTTGAGATAGGAATTTTGCGCGACTCCTCCTGCAACAACAAGAGTCTTTACCCCATGAGTTTCAATTGCATGAGCGGTTTTTTTGATGAGCACATCTTTTACCGCCTCTTCAAACTCCCCTGCGACTTCCCTTGCGTATGTTTCAGAAATCGGTTTTCCTTTGACCTCATAGAGGACAGCAGTCTTTAGTCCTGAGAATGAAAAATCGAGGTCGTGAGAGTGGATCATAGGTCTCGGAAGAGGTCCGACTTCCCTGTCCATTTTTTCTTTTTTTAAGGATCGATATTCTTTTGCGAGGCGTGCAATGTGAGGTCCTCCTGGATACGGAAGATTAAGAAGGCGCGCTACCTTGTCATACGCTTCGCCGACGGCGTCATCTCGAGTTTTTCCAACGATCTGGTAATGAAAAGGCTTCTTTGAATATACAAGCTCGGTATGACCTCCTGAAATGAGGAGGGCTAAGGCCGGATATTGAATGGGAGCCTTCTTTTCTAAGAGTACAGAAAGAAAATGGCCTTCCATGTGGTTTACGGGTATGACGGGAATATCCCAAAGGATCCCGAGGGCTTTTGCAAAGTTAATTCCGGTCCAAAGGGCAGGCTCAAGACCAGGCCCTTGAGTAACTGCAATAGCGTCAATACGAGGAGTTTTTGTATTTTGAAGCAGGAGAGAGAGCTCGCTAAATAACCCATGTTCGCGTTCGAGAGTCGTCTCTACTTTTTTTAACGTTGAAAGGGGAATTGAGCCCTTTGTATTCTTGAGCATTCCGGCTTTTTTGAGAGCGTGCGATAAGAGAATAGGAAGATTCTTCACGTGTTCCCTTTTGGCTAAATTTGGAAAAACTCCCCCATACTGGCTATGAAGTTCTGCTTGAGATCGGAGGGCGTCTGAGAGGACCTTGATTTTAGGATTCTCACTCTTCCCTGTTATCGATACGATCGAAATGGCTGTTTCGTCACAGCTTGTCTCGATGGAAAGGATAATCATAAGGAGTAGCTTCTAGGTGATAGCTTATAGAAACACATTGATTCAGAATTGGTGACCCTACGGGGAATCGAACCCCGCTTCCAAGCTTGAAAAGCTTGTGTCCTAACCGATAGACGATAGGGCCAGTAGCAAGAAGAATAATGAATAATGAACGAAGAATCAAGGAGGATAAGTATTTTGCCAATAAAAGATCCCTTGCTCTGGCATCTAGAGACTAGAAGCTGTAAGCTATCTTACACGGGCGGTTAGCTGTTTTGGTAGATCGAATTATTGGCGTACATTGAATACATAAGGGCGGTTAGCTGTTTTGGTAGATCGAATTATTGGCGTACATTGAATACATAAGGGCGGTTAGCTCAGTTGGTAGAGCATCTCATTGACGTTGAGAGGGTCACAGATTCGAGTTCTGTACCGCCCACAAAGTGTTTGGTAATAAATCTCATAGTCTTACGTCCCCTTATTAAGCACTATCTACATAGGGGAAATGTGTGGGGTGTTACAATGTGCGTATTACATCTAGATATTTATTATTATGGATACAAATCAAAATAAGTGGGCGGAGCCAAAGTATATTCTCGGACTCATTGCAATGGTGCTTGTTGCGGGAATCGTGGTTACTTCTGTATTGAGAGATAGAATTGTTAATCAGCCATACCAACAGGTAAGTGTTGTGGGTGAAGGAAGAATTGCGTATACACCTGATGTGGCAGTGGTCACTCTTGGAGTGCGAGCAATGAAAGTAGCTAATGCAGATGTAGCCCTTTCGTCTGTTTCAGAGAAAATGAATGCCGTTGTTGCTGCTGTGACAGCACTTGGTGTTCCTATGGAAGATGTTCAAACTCAAAATCTTTCTCTCTATCCAGAGACTGATTACCGTGATGGTGTAAGTATTCCTTCTGGATACACCGCAAGTCAGCAAGTGACGATCAAAGTAAGAAATCTTACCGGAGGATCAAATGAGCTTGTTTCTAAAGTAATTCAAGAGTCAAACAAAGCTGGAGCAAATGAAGTAATGGGCGTTCAGTTTGAAGCATCAAATCTTTCCGAGCTTAAGCAACAAGCGCGAGTAAAAGCGATTGAAGATGCTAAATCGAAGTCAGGAGCTCTTGCGAAAGCAGGGGGAGTTCGACTACGAAAAGTGGTGGGGTGGTATGAAAACTTTATTCAACCGAATCCATATCCAATGTACGGCGGAGGGGGAATGGGAGGTCCTGAATCTCCACGTGTAGCAGGCGGAACCCTTCCTTCTGGAACCCAAGAGGTGGTAGTTGAAGTGGGTCTTCAGTATTCTGTTCGATAAAGACCAACCACACATGGGGTAAACCCCCTTACAGAGCTCTCTGTAAGGGGGTTTACTTTTTCTCTATAATGTGATATTATATAAAAAGCTAGTTCTCATTCACAACCCATCTCTAGAGAGACGTATCATGCGAAATCTCGCGGTGTCCCTGTTTGCTCTCGTGTTTTTTTTCGGAACGCTCGGAGCTCAGGATGTAGGCCATGCGATGGTGAAGTACCCTCTCAAGTCGGCGGAAGAATTCGCGGTTGCATTCGAGAAGAATGATCAGCGAGTCTTGCGTGCGACAAGACAGAATTTCGTCGATGGTATCGCAGTCACGGTGCCCGAGGTGAAGAACCTCACGATTGCGAATTTCCCTGCCTTCATTCGAGGGCTTCAGGAGATTCCTTGTCCTTCTGGCGAAGGCACCCTTTCTCGAGTGCTTGCTCCGTCAGGTGTACTTGATTTCTTCTGGAAGCGTCAGTTTCGTCCCGGCGAGCGTTGTCTCTTTGACAACAACACAGGGCGAATCATCCTCTCGCTTTACTGCGGGAATCTGATTCTCTTTCCGAAGAGTCCAACTCCTGAAGCGATAGCAACCATTCAGCCTAAGAAGGAAAAAGAAGAGACAAAGACCTCGGAAGAAGTACCTGCGAAGGTCCAACCTGGCGTCTCGGTTACAATCGAAGCTCGTGACTCGGTTAATCTCCAAATGTCGACTCGACTCGGCATTATGGAAGGTATCGTGAAGAAAGACACGAGCTTTGCTGCGGGGAATAGCCAAGTCTCGATTGTTTTG
>CAYVKU010000010.1:0-5744 GCA_964452305.1 uncultured Candidatus Saccharibacteria bacterium
AAGTCAGGTAAATTCCCTGCTCAGCGACATCCGATGAATAATTACAGAGTGTATAAATACGATCAGCTCATTAAAATCATTGAAGATATCGAGTCAGGAGGAACTCCTCAAAGCAATGCTCGTATGCGTATAAAAAAATTGTCAGTTCAACACATTGATACCGACTAATCTCCTCCCCCTAAAATTGCTTCCAGAAACATAAAATCCCAGATCGAAACGATTTGGGATTTTATGTTTATAAATATAGCTATCTCGGATGTTTAGAGGGTCAAATTATTCTCCGTGAAACATTATTCGGCTAACTTTTTTTCGAGTAGATCCTTTAATAAAACAGGATTACCTGCCCCTTTGGTCACCTTCATGCACTGTCCCACCAGATACTGTATAACGCTCGTTTTACCATTTTGATACTCACGTACAACGTCAGGGTTGGCTTCTATTACCCCCTGGACAGCGCTAAGAAGAGCTTCTGCATCGTTTTTTTGTATAAATCCATGTTCTTCTGCTATCTGTCTTGGGTTTTTTGTATCACCTTTATACATCATATTAAGTATGTCTTTTGTTCCTCTTGAATTTATGTCACCACTTACATTGAGCTCAATAAGTTCAGCAAACACAGCTGGAGTAATTTTCACAAAAAGAACACTTTCCATTGTTAGTCCATCGCTTTTTATTAAACCCAACAAATCTGAAGAAATATAATTTGATGCAATTTTGTTTTTCTTTGAATCATTCAACAGAGAAGCAACCTCATCAAAAAAAACGGAAAGGATTTCAGAACGAACATATACCTCTGCATCTTCTTCTCTCATTTCGAATTTCTCTACATATCGAGTTCTTTTTTCCCAAGGAAGTTCGGGGAGGTTTTCTTTTACCGCATCCAAATTAGGAACCAATGTTGATATATATAATTTTGGCAAATCTGGATCAGGGAAATATCGATAATCATGAGAATCTTCTTTTTGACGTTGCGAAAAAGTGATTTCTTTTTTTTCGTCCCAACCTCTTGTTTCTTGTGATATTGATTCGCCTTTTTCTAAAAGTTCTATATGTCGTTTTACTTCGTATGAGATAGCTTTCTCAACCGCTCTAAATGAGTTCAAGTTTTTTACTTCTACTTTTGTTCCAAATTTTTCTGCATCTTTTGAAACGGAAATATTTGCTTCTACGCGCATTTCTCCTTTTTCCATATTAGCCTCACCGACGTTCAATGTTTGGAGAAGCAATTGAAGTTCTCGTGCAAAACGACTTGCTTCCTCAGCACTGTGTATGACAGGCTCTGTCACAAGTTCCATAAGTGGCACACCCGCTCGATTGAAATCAACCAAACTATGTTCCCCTTCATGACTGGACCGTGCTGTATCTTCTTCAAGATGAATTCTTGTGACAGAAATTCCTGCAAGAGAACCTCCTTTTACAAGCGGGTGTGCGAACTGACTAATTTGATATCCTTTTGGAATATCTGGATAAAAATAATTTTTCCTATCAAACTCAGTGTAATCAGCAATTGTTCCTCCGATTGAAAGACCTACTTTAATAACATTCAAAACCGCTTCTTTGTTAATAACAGGAAGCGTACCAGGGTAGCCCATACATACAGGACAGACGTTTGTATTAGGAGTTGCTTCGTCTGGATCATTCTTGGAATCACAAAACATCTTTGTGCGAGTATTGAGCTCAGCATGAACCTCTAGCCCAACGGTGACTTTGTAATCAGAATTTGCCATGCGCTTATACTAACAAAGATATTAAGATTGTGAACTTATTTCCAAAAGACGCTGTGATATCTCTCTACGAACAGAGGCGATACTTTCATCAGAAAGAATCGTAACCGGCACGACATCACTACAGAGAGATCGAATCGTATTCATCTTTTCTTCTAATAAATCTTCAGAAATTGTGTCGATCTTGGTAAGAACAACCAGTTCTTTTTTTTGCAACAACTCTGAATCAAAGAGTCCTATCTCTTTTCTGATAACTGTATAGTCATCAATAATGTTTTCTGATTCAGCCGATATAGCGTGAATAAGCATTTTGGTTCTTCGGACGTGTTTTAAAAATTTATGACCTAACCCTTTCCCATCATTAGCTCCCTCAATCAAACCAGGAATATCAGCAAGTACATATCCATGGAAATCTCCAAGATTTGGTTCTAGTGTGGTGAAAGCGAAATTACCGATTTTCGCCTTTGCATTAGTGAGAGCATTCGGAAGACCGATGATACCCGCATCAGCAATAAGCTCAAGTTCAATATCAAAATAAGCCTCCTCTCCTTCTTTCCCTTCAGTTGATTGTTCCGGAGTTCTATTTGTTGATGACTTAAAAGCCTCATTTCCCATTCCTCCGTTTCCTCCAGAAAGAACCATGATCTTTTGACCGAGCTCATGGAGAAAAAATTTTTCCCGTGTTTTTTTATTTATTACAACACTACCTATTGGTAAATCAATACAGAGATCTTCCCCTTTTTTTCCAGCCCTGCTCTTTTTCATGCCGTCCTCTCCGTCTTCCGCCTTAAACTCTTTTACATTTCGATATCGAGAAAGCAAGCCAATATCACGTACACCAACTATGTATACGTCACCTCCCTTCCCGCCATTGCCACCAGAAGGGCCTGAGAATTCCTTACTCTTCTCATGAAGCCATCTAACGACCCCATTTCCACCCTTCCCCGCTTTGGCAAATATTGTTATTTCGTCTACGAGCATTGAAAGCTAATACTAAGCTTGAAGAGCTTTCTCGGCAAGGGCAAGTATTGCTTCCCTATCTCGAGCGGTAGCTATAAATTGCTTGTTGTGACAAAAGATAGATCCCGGAACTCCGGTGATATCCTCTAGCTCCTTTCCAGATTTACCTGCCCACATTTCAGGAAGAGGCTTTCTTATATCAAATGAATTCTGTTTTGCTGGTATTGCTTTTATAGCCCAACTTCTATCTTCCCTTGGAAAGACTACATAGAGAGGTTCTGGTTTATCAAGAAGAGATCTCCATGAATAGTATTTATCAGAAACTATCAACCTTTTATCAGGAGAAGCCTCATAAAGCTTAATAACATTGTGATCATCTTGTATCTTCTTTAGCTCTTTCTGTATCTCTCTTGTAATCAAGGTTTTTGCCAAATCTACTAGCTGAAGAAACGTTTTATCATTATCAGAGCTTTCTAAACCTTGATAACTCTCAAAGAAATTAGAAATGGTGTATGCATGTATACCATCAATTATAGAGGTTGCTATAGTGACACCGTTATCAGCGGCATCGATAGGCTGAACAAGTATCTCATCTATTTTTTGCTCTACCTTTTTATTGCCCCCACACAGTACGCCTCCATACTCTTTCCATACAAGACCAAACGTAGCGAACGGTATCCCGTTTTCTCGCAAACCCGCACCGCCTTTTTGATGGTGATCGAAAGCTTTTTTCTTTGGATCATATTCACCCCCTACATCAAGCTTGTAATCAGCTTCCGCAATACGATGCGTATCTCGAGTACGAATTACTGAAATATTTCCGTCATGTATTAGAGAAACAACAGCAACCGCACAGATATCATCTGTGTGAAATTCTCCATTATGAGTAGCCACGAGCATATGTCGGGAAAAGAGTTTTTTTAGAAAGAAAGGAGTAGCCATATTCCGAGTGCCAGAAGAATGATAAAACCGTATTGCATGAACAAAGTATACTTAATCTGAATCAAAAAAGAAGCATCTCGACAGAGATGCTTCTTAATTGTTTAATGAGAAGGATGTTCAGCAACAACCGCGGGATACATATCAAGCAGTGCAAATAATAGCGCAAGTACAACTGGACCGGCGAGGAATCCAACGGGACCGAAAAAAGATAGACCACCAAGAGCTGAAAGAAGAATGAGGAAAGGGTGAATTTTTACTCCTCTCTCAATTAAAATTGGACCGAGCATATTATCAATGAGTCCCACGGCAAGCACGCCCCACGCGAGAAGCCCGATTGCTGAAAGAGCGTGACCTGTCAGAAAAAGAAAACTAATAGCAGGAACAAGAACAAGTGATGTACCGACAGTGGGAGCAAGAGATGCTACAGCAGCAACAGTTCCCCAAAGAATAGGGCTCGGCATTCCAAAAATTGCAAAACCCACTCCAGAAAGGAAGCCTTGAATGATACCGATAACAAGATGTCCGCGAACTACAGAATTTACCGCCACCACAATCTTTTGCATAATCTTCTCATCAGAATCATCAGAGAGTGGAGAGAGTCGAATAAGGGCTTCGATAAATTTTTTCCCATCTCTTAAAAAATAAAATAGTGCAAGAAGCATCAAAAAAAGACCGAATGCGATTCTTAGGAATCCCCCAAAAAATATAGAAAGATTATCAAGTATCCACGAAAGCCCTTGTCGTAAATATTCGGTTGCATCAGAACCAATCTGGATATTTACCCCTGGCATAATGCGTCCTAATTGAGCTTCTAAAAAGTTGAAGCTCTGACTTAATCCTGCATTTCCAGAATTCCCTACTATCTCGCGATACAGATCTGAAACTTCTTGGAAAAGCAGGGTACCGAAAAACGAAACAGGACCAACAATAACAAGAAGAACCGCGAGTACGGTAAGCAAAGAAGCGGTTGTGCCCTTTCCGCCAAAATGACGAAGAAACCATTCATAAAGCGGATTAAAAATAATCGAAAATACCAGAGCAAGAAAAAGTACTGATAGATATGGAAGAAAAATGAAAAACGAAAGTGTAATTACCGCGAGAATAAATACTATAAAAAACCAAATTTGTATTCTTTCTTGTGCCATAGAAACTAGTGTACCACTTTATGTGAAGAGAATACACGATATCCAATAAAAAGAAGAACAGCGACAATGATTGCAAAGAGAATACGATCTTCGTACATCCCGATCTTTTCTATATGCGCTTCATATGCATCACCTGCAACAAAACCGAGATAACTAAGTACGAGAATACGAGGAATTAGTCCAAGTAATGTTGCAAATATATATGATCGGAGTGGAATACGAAGCAAACCTGACAAACCAGAAATCACGACACTAGGAATAACAGGAACCGCTCGAACTGAAAAAAGTACAATCTCATCACGTGGACCTTGGGTAAAAAATCTTTTTGCTTTTTCAATATCTTCCCAGGTTACTCCAAGATACTTCCCCCACCGAACAAAGAAAGGTTTACCCAGATAAAATCCAAGCGCGTACACAAACAACGAACCAATGGTAATTCCTACAATTGCAGGTATGAGAATCGTAAACAAAAGTGTTTTCCATAATAGCAATCCAGAAAGATCTTTAAGGAAAAGGAATCCTGAAACAAAAATAACTGCAGTTGATGGAATCGGCGCAATCACCTCTTCAAGAATAGAAGCGAGAAAAACACCAATAGCTCCGAGCGGAACAATGTGAGTTTCTAAAAAAAATACAATTTGCTCAAACATACAACTAGTATACCTCGTAAGGTTGATAGGTTGGACTAAAAGCAATCGGAATGAGAGAGAAAGATAATCGATTATCAAAAAATACGACTTCTAATATGGCACTTCGCCGTGTATCTGGTGAGAAATTTTGATCGAAAATAAAATTTCCTAAACTGTATGCAATAATTCCACCATTATATTCCTCAACCTCTTGTAATACATGAGGATGATGTCCGATTACCATATTTGCACCTGTATCTATAAATAATCGTGCGCTTTGTTTTTGTATTTCGTTCGACCTTGTCTCATATTCCTCACCCCAATGAATAGTTACAATAATAAGA
>CAYVKU010000010.1:5769-10442 GCA_964452305.1 uncultured Candidatus Saccharibacteria bacterium
AAGATCACACAATGATTTTGCTTTTACAATATCTTCTGTAATAACTTCTTCAGAAAAGGGAGCGATTGATGGAGAACTACCGTCTTTTCCATACCAACCAGCAAACTGACTATAAGAAAGCATGCACACTTCTTTTCCATGTATACGAATTACTCCAGGAGATCTTGCTTCTTCTTGTGTATTTCCTATTCCTATAGGAATCATATCGCGCGATCGCACGTGAAATAGAGAATCAATAAGAGCTTCATCACCCCAATCGGCAATATGATTATTAGCAAGAGAAACAATATCAAATCCCGCAAACTGCAATCCCTCTAAGGTATCTGGATGCGCTCTAAATGAGTAAATACTTCCTCTATCTTCCCCACGCAAAGAAACTGGATTTTCTAAATTCCCAAACGTAACATCCGCCCTTCTTGTTGTACTTGCAATCTTTGCGAACGGATATAAAGGCCCGTTTCTTTCAATGATTGAACCAATATTTCTTGAAAGCATAATATCCCCCACAAACATAAGAGTAATAGGATTTTCTTTTTTGAGAGGAAGGAGAATTTTTTCAGCGATTTCAGACGCTGAGAAAGTAGGAAGCAAGAAGGCACCGACGATAGCCACGATACCGGCACCTCCTATCCAAAATAGTGTTTTATTTTTCATAATGAGAATACTCATATGACAAGCGATTATACTCATGAGTTGGATACTCGCATATTCCTTCTTCATGCCAAAGCACGAAAGTAAGAATCCCAGAATCAAGCGCTAAACGACTACATACTGTACAAAATGGCTTACCAGATTTCACTAAAATCCCCTTTTCATCAACTCGAGTAAAATATAATATCGAATTGTGAAGCTTTTCAGCATTTCTTTTTGAAGCATCGAGAATGGCGCGCCATTCAGCATGAACACAGCACGTCTGATCATACCGAGGCTTTCCCACCTTAAAATCTTCATCACATACTCTATTTTCTTCTCTATCAAGGGGCGGTGCGTTATATCCTTCCCCAATCACTTCACCATTTTTCACAATAATTGCTCCACATTTCGCTTTTCTACAAAGAGCTTTTTCTGCGATAATTCCTGCTTTTTTCATCCACAAAACTCCCTTTTCAATCTCTGCTTGATCTTTAAGATAGTTCATAGGGTATTATTCTCTATTTCTTTTCTTCTATGTTTTGTTGATGCTCTAGAGTGTTAAGCATTCCGCATTTTTTCCACTTCTTTCCAGATCCACAAGGGCACGGATCGTTTCTTTCTGGATCTCCAGTCTTTTTTGTTTGAGAAGAGCTACTTGTAATTGATCGAGCGGAATCTTCGATTTTTTTCATCACTCCAGACTGAGAATTTTGATTTGAATCTAAATGAGAAAGAATTGTCATTACCTGACCGTCAATAGACATTTCCATCTTTTTAAATAGAGTGAGTCCTTCTTTTTTATATTCGACAAGCGGATCACGTTGTCCGTAGGCGCGCAAATTGACACTTGATCGAAGATGATCCATCACTTCAAGATGCTCTACCCAATACATATCGATAGACTGCAGTGTAATAGTTCGAAATGCGCGATAAAAATGTTCGTCTCCCAATTCTTTTCTCTTTGATTCAAGGGCTTCTTTCATATCATCCTCCAATTTAAGAAGAAGCTCTGCATATTTTTCTTGCAAAAAAGAATCTTCCGCCAGCAAAAAATTGCGACGTTTCTCATAAATAATTTTTCGCTGAAAATTCATTACATCGTCGTACTGAAGCACGTGCTTTCTTGCGTCAAAATGAAACCCTTCAATTCTCTCTTGTGCACGCTCAAGACCGTTTGTAATAAATCTATTTTCTATCGGCTGATCTTCTGGAATACCAAGACGCCCCATCATCTTTTTTACCCCATCGGACGCAAACACCCGCATAAGATTATCTTCCAACGAAACAAAGAACTGAGTTTCTCCTGGATCTCCCTGACGACCAGATCGTCCACGAAGCTGGTTGTCGATTCTTCTTGCCTCATGACGCTCTGTACCAAGAACAAATAACCCTCCAAGTGATTTTACTTCTTCGTAAAGCTCTGTACTGCCTGGATTTCCGCCAAGCTTAATATCAACTCCACGACCTGCCATATTTGTTGCGATTGTTACAGCTTTTTTCTTTCCAGCTTGCGCAATAATATTTCCTTCTTTTTCATGATTCTTTGCGTTTAACACCTGATGAGATACACCCTCTCTTGTAAGGTATTGAGAAAGCAGCTCATTTTTTTCAATTGAAGCAGTACCAATTAATACAGGTTGCCCTTTTTCATGAAGCTCTTTTACTTTTCTTGAAATAGCTTGAAACTTCCCTTTTTCAGTTTGGAAAATAAGATCATCTTTGTCTTTTCTTTGAATAGCTCGGTGTGTTGGGATGACCACTGTTGGAAGTCCGTACACTTTGTAAAACTCTTCCGCAGAAGTTTCTGCTGTTCCTGTCATTCCGCCTAATTTTTTATACATGCGGAAATAGTTCTGATACGTAATCGAAGCAAACGTACGTGATTCTTTTTGAACGTTTACTCCTTCCTTTGCCTCAATTGCCTGATGAAGCCCTTCAGACCAACGGCGACCAGGCTGAAGTCTTCCTGTAAACTCATCGACGATTACAATTTCACCGTCTTTTACTACATACTCTTTATCTTTTACATAGAGAGCTTTTGCTTTTACAGCAGTCTCGAGGTGATGTACTAATTTTACGCCTGATTCAGAATATATATTATCGATATTAAGTATTTTTTCTGCTTCATCAATTCCTTCTGGAAGAAGTGTGATTGCTCGAAGTTTTTCATCAACTTCATAATGAGTATCTTTTTTAAGTCGATCAGCAACTGAGGCAAATACGCGATAAAAATCATCAGACTCGGTTGTTGGAGCTGAAATGATAAGAGGAGTCCTTGCTTCATCAATTAAAATAGAGTCTATTTCATCTACAATTGCGTACGCATGAGCTCGTTGCCTTAATTCAGTTTCTGCATATTCCAAATTATCTCTCAAATAATCAAAACCAAATTGACTATTTGTCCCATAAGTAATGTCAGCTTCGTACGCCTCTCTTCTCGAAACCGGTCTTAAAAACTCTTCGACAACATCAAAACTTCCTTTTTCATCTCTTTCTTTATCATCTGTTATCTGTTCTTCTTTCGATGTAATAATTGATGGATCATATATAAATGATTGATCATGATTAATTACCGATACAGAAAGTCCGAGGAAATCATAAATTTGCCCCATCCATACTGCATCACGACGAGAAAGATAATCATTTACCGTAATTACATGTACCCCTTCTTGAGTAAGAGCGTTTAAATACGCCGGCAGTGTCGCAACGAGAGTTTTTCCTTCTCCGGTTCTCATTTCTGCAATTTTTCCCTGATGAAGAGTAATTCCTCCAAGAAGTTGCACATCGAAATGTCGCTGACCCAACGTGCGACGAGAAGCCTCTCTTACAACTGCAAACGCCTCAGGCAAAAGAGCATCAAGCGTCTCCCCGTTTTTAATTCTTTCTTTAAATAGAGCGGTTTTTTCTTTTAGCTCAAGATCAGAAAGAAGCAATAACCCTTCTTCAAAAGAGTTTATCTTCTCTACTAACGGTGCCATAGATGAGAGCTCTCTTGTGGTATTGTCTCCAAAAAGCTTCGAAAATAAGTGGAAAGCCATAGTGGAAGCCATTCTAACATAATGGGCTTTTCCTCGCATTAAACGAAACATGATACGAAACAACCCCATCGCTTTCGAGCGACGGGGTTGTTTTGAACAAAAAGACTATCGGCGCTTTTTTGTAGTTTTGCGCTTTGTTGTCTTCTTTGCTGCTTTCTTTCGAGCAGGAGCTTTTTTCTTTTTAGCTACTGCTTCTTTCTTTTTAGCTGCCATTGTATTTTATTTTTTTCGCGATACGAAAAAATTGAAGCCTATTGATAACGAACTTAATTTACAATCACGACACTGACTATAAATTATTATTCGACCTACAATCATTATCATGCAAAAAAAAATTGCACACAATATTTTTTTTCTTTTCTTTGTGGATAACTTTCAAAAAAATAATTTCAAAAAATAATTTTTACAATGAAAATATTTTTTATTACAAAAAATTTTTGATTTTTTATACATAAAAAAATAATTTCAAAATATTTTATACATAAAACATTAAACAAAAAAATAATTTGCGTTAAATACATAAAAACAAAACCACGTCACTTGTTAGTGACGTGGTTGGTCTTGATTTCGTCCTCCTGCGGTCAGCAGGGCGGGCTCCAGAACAAATGTCTATGTGAGTGCGTCTGCTGACCACAGCAAGACGCAATCTCTTATATAGTATCGAAATATAAAAACGAGTAAAGACAAAAACACAAACGCAAACCCCGCCGTGAGGCGGGGCTTACGCAGACATTCGTTTGTTCGAAGCACGCTCTCCTTTCGGAATAACGCACTCACACCTGTATTATAGCAAATCTGTATATATTGTCAAGGATAGCTTATAAGGGCTAGGCTCTAGGAGCTGGAGGCTAGAAATGCAATACGTATTCGTATGGTCTATAAGCTCGCACCGAGAAGCTACCAACTATCTTATGGATTTCTTCCTGCTTCAATCTCTGTAATGTAGTAATTAATTTGTTGCGCGTCTTTTGGATTTAAATCCGCATATCTTCGAAGCACCTT
>CAYVKU010000010.1:10452-19872 GCA_964452305.1 uncultured Candidatus Saccharibacteria bacterium
CCCATCTGCAAATATGCAGCAGTAAGCGATGCAGTGTTTTCAAATGTATCAGCACCATCAGTTATTCTTCGAGAAAAGATTGTTGCAATTTGCTCGTAATCTTTTAATTCAATAAGTACATTTATATATCGATCGTTATAGTACAAATCATTTTCAGGTATTGAAGCAAGAAGTTCATCTGAAAGATTTTTATCTCCAGCGTACAGAGCCGCAATTGCATACAATAGTTTTGCTTCAGTGTATTGCGTTTCAAGAAGGTATGCGTCTTTAAACCACGTCAAAGCTTCTTCATATAATCCATTCTGAAGATACAGTGAACCGATTTCCAAATACACCACTTGTTTTCTTGGAGAAAGCTCAAGCGCTTTTGTATACTGCTCAAGCGCCATTTCTGTTTGCCCCACTGATCTAAAAAATCCTCCCCATACTAAATACGCACGAGTATCTTCGGGTGTCTCTTTTATTTGTCTTTGCATTTCACGAATTGCCAAATCACTGTAGCGTCTTTTTGTTTCTTGATCTGCAGTATTCCCCAAAAAATACGGAGCGGCAGAGGCAAATTGCTCTCTTGCTTCAGTAACTGCAAACGTACCTGAATCAAATACCTTTTCAAAATACATAAGCGACTCTTGTGGTTTTCCTTGGCTATTTGCAATACGTAAAGCAGAAATGAGATTCTGTCCAGCGTGAATTGGTTTAATGTTCCATACATACAAAAGACCGATAGAAAGTACGAGAAATACTGATGCAATGACTGATTGGATATTTTTTGATTCCACCCATAAAGGAACCTTAATTCTGTCAGTGCTTCCCATTGAATGGACCATTGCAAGAAACGTAAAGAACATGAGATAACTCACTAGGTTATCAAACACAAAAATGCTCTGGAAAAAATACGCAGCAAGAAATCCCGTCAAAAGACTTCTTTCGGTAAAACTCCACACTCCATTTTTATTTCTCCAAATAAGAAGAAGAGAGAACACGAGGAGTCCGGCATAACCAAGAAAACCGAGAAATCCTCCCGCAATCAACCAATCGAGCGGAGCGGAGTGTGCGCGATCAAACCACTGCTCTTGTGCGTACATGCGCGGATCATAGTTTTTGTTGAATACATAATTAAACCCTTCCTGACCCCATCCAGTAATTGGTTTTTCTTTAAACCCTTCGATTGCCATCGGCCAAATAAAAAATCGTCCTTGTGATTGAATATCTTTAAGAGTAAGTGACGCGAAGCGAACTAGTACAGGATTATTTTGAACGAATGAAGTGGTTCTTATTGAAATAAAACCTCCAATAAGCACAACAACAGAAACCAAAATACTTATTGCAACTATACGTATTTTTTTATTTTCTCGCTCTCCAATTGCCACAAGAAACGCAGTTACAAGAACTCCACCAATAAGTCCCAAAATTGCCCCTCTTGTTGCAGTGAAGTAAAGAATTACCATTTGATACAGTGCAATTGGACCCAATATAAGCAAGGCTTTTGTTTTGTCTTTTGCTCGAAGATACAAAAATCCCGCAAAGAAAATAAGTGACATCAAAAATACTGCGAGATATGTTGCATTTCCCAATGTTCCATCCACACGCACCCCTCCTTGGTTTATTTGAATACCTCCCGTAAGTTGAACCGTTCCGTATATACACATAATGAGACTCGATCCAATCCATGTTGCCCAAAGTCTCTCCCATAGTTTTTCCGCATGAATCATTGAAGAGAGCACAACAAAATACAAGAAGAGATGAATGAGCCCGATATATCCCTCCATTCTTTCAAAATTACTCCAAAATGCTTTAGCAGGATTGACTGCAGTAAGAGTAGCAACACCCATTGCGCCTAGAAAAAACAGAAACGACCATAATATGACGCTTTTCTTTGGTCGATATTCTTTTTCTCTGAGAGCAAGAATTACCCAAAGAACTGAGATCAAAAGCACCACCACTCTAAACGTAAAATTCTTTCCTGAAATAAACGGAAAGAGCATAGAGCTTGAAATAATAAACGGTATAAATGGTATAGCAAAAAGACCCGTAAGAATGGTGTACTTTAATGTTTCGTTTGTATTCATACGAAACACTATAACACTAGAAGAAGAGCTTGAGGAGTTTCAATACACCCTGCTTCCATGGCACCCTGTGAGAAACCCCACCTGTGTCTTTAAAATCATGAAGATGCTCCTTATACCATTCAAAATTACGAATGAGAGCGTCTTTGTTTGAATAACGAGGATTCCAACCAAGTACTGTCTCTGCTCTTTCAATTGAAACAAAGCTATCCTTCGAAGCGGTCTCATAGACCCATTTGTACAGAGGTGATAGATGGAGAGCTTCTAATATTCGTAATATAGCAATAGCTGGCCAAGCTGGAAAAGGAATAATTTTTTTACCGAATCCTGCCACATCAAGCACGGCTTGGTAATCCTCTCTCATCGTTGTGAAATCTTTTGCACCAATATTAAAAACCGTATTCACCTCACCAGCATCTTTTGTTGCACATAAATAAATCGCTTCGCATAAATCATACACATCAAGCAATTGATAACGATTTTTACCATTTCCAATCAGAGGAAAATTATGTCCTGTAAGTGCCCAATCATAGAGCAACGCAAACACTCCCAAACGTTCAGGACCGATAAATGATTTTGGACGAACAATGGATACAACCAAGCCTTTTTTTCGATATGCTTCGCATGTTTTTTCTGCTTCAATTTTTGCGACTCCATAATGCCCTACTCCCGAGAGTTCATCATCTTCTCGTAGAGGATGATGATCAGGAATACCATATACAGCAGTAGAAGAAACATGAATAAAACGAGAAACGTTATTTGAAAGCGCGGAACGAAGAACGTGTTCTGTGCCTAATACGTCTGTTGAAAAAATATCTTCTTTTTTATACAGAGGAAGCGCTGCGGCAGCATGAACAACAACATCACTGCCCTTCATAGCCTCTTCTAGAGTTTGATAGTCCCTAATATCACCTTTTACATGAGTTACTTTCGATTTTTCAGGATACGCAAAATCTTCAATATCATATGTAACAACGGTATGATTTTTTTCCAACAGATATCTTACTAGGTTGATACCGAGAAAACCCGAGCCTCCTGTAATAAAATATTTCGCCATAGATACAAATTACCAGTAAAAAGAATAATACATAGTAAGCAACCAGCACAAAAAGGCTACTGCAATAGTTGAATCTGATACGAGAGTTTTTTCAGGAAATTCCGCTTTTCCTAACAGAGCAATCATAAGAAAACGAAAAATTGCGATAATGACAAACAAAGAAGATATGAGGAATGGAGTGCCGTGAAGTGGGACTGCAACAAGAACAGAGTACAATCCGTAAGTAACAATTGCGAGAGTTGCCGAGATTGAAATGCAGTGAGCTAAAAAAGTATCTGAATATGTTTCCACTACCTTTCTCTTAAAAAGATGTTTACTTTCAGCAAACCTTTTTGCAGACACAACGAGCAATGTCACAAAAAACATTGAGATGAGAAGCCAATCAGAAATTACTTCCCCTACCAATACCCCTCCGGCAAATACACGAATAAGATAAAACACCGAAACAAGAACCATTTCAACGACGGGTATTTTTTTAAGAAAAAAAGAATACCCGATATTAAGCACGACATAGAGTATCAGAAGCTCTAGCACGCTGCGCATCGATGGAATTAAAACAAACACCACAGTTGTAAAGAGGAGTAGCAAAATAAAAAATAATACCGCCCTCTTTACCGAAAGTGCACCTGAAGCAATTGGTCGGAGTATTTTTTTTATAGGATGGAGTGCATCTGTTGATCTATCGGCTATATCATTAAGGATATACATCATTGATGCAACGAGGCTAAATACCACAAAAGCAATAGACAAATTGGTAAAAACTTCCAATGAAAAAATGTCTCCGGAAAAAAACGCAACGACAAACAGGAGGATATTTTTTACCCACTGACTTGGTCTTGCTATATGTATATAAGGTAAAAGCTTCTGCATCATACTCGAACAATACCACCCAAAACGTCATCAATAAAGCATGCACATATATCAAACAAAGACTCTTTTTTGCTTCGATATCTTTTTACACAAATAAACGAAGCTCCGATGTTTTTTGCAAACATACCGTCAGTAAGAATTTTATCGCCGATTACCACAAAAGGAGGATTCTCTTTTATATCCAACATTATTTTTGTGTTTGGTTTTTTATAGTGAGACTGAATGTAAGAAAGACCATATGTTTGTGCGATCGTTTGATTTCTTTCATGCTTTCCTCCGTTAGAAGTCAGATATATTTTTCTTGCAATCTGTTTTATTGCCAAAATAGCTTGCTCAACCGATTCAGTGACTCGCTCTTCATTAGGAGGAAGCAAAGTGTGATCAATATCAAGAAATACCACCGCATTTCTACACAGCTCATAATCAGCGCTCGTAAAATTTGAAATCAAGCGTCGTGTTCTCATACTGTTATTTCATTCCCCACATAACAAGTGTCACCCCTAAAACAATTGTTGCGTAACCAATAATCTGAACAGAGCTTATTGATTCTTGAAATACAACATACGCAAAACCGTTAATGATAAGAATGCTCATTGCCACCATAACTGGATACGCAACTGAAATAGGTACCATTTTGAGAGACAGGTAGTAAAACAATACGTTTGATGCAAATAATAAAATTCCAATAAAAAAATATACCTTATCTTTTAATACAATTTTGATTGCTTCAACGTTCCATTCAGAAGGAAAGAATCCCGCAGTAGATCGTATTGAGCTTAACTTTAAAAAAATATTGGCAAATGCATTTAAAAGAAAAGCGATAGTGAGGTAGATGTATGCCATACAAAATTATTTTTTATTCTGAAACATTATTTCGAGGTAATACTTTTGATAATTGAATTCCCCCCCTACTTCCACTGCGCCCATGTTCCCCTATCGATATCGCATGCACAAACTCCAAATAATCAAAAGGATTGCGAACTCCAAGAAACGCTTTGTATCGATAAGTCATGTAAATATCAAAATCACTGACATAATCAATATCACTCGACTCAATATAACTCCACAGATCCCTCTTTTTCATTGCTTCATACGCGTGAGTATTGATAAGGCCATCAAGATTAATGATTGTGTGCTTAGAAAAATAACCTTGAACTCCTGAATTAAATACACCAATACGAGACTGTTCTGGAAGATTGTCATTCGCCCACTCTGCCATACGCATCATTTCAATCTGCATCTTTTCACGATTACGTAATTCTTGGCTCCAGGATACAAAGAACGAGAACAGGAGAAACACGACAAGCACGGCACTCAATATAGTTTTACCTTTTTCTGAAATAGCCGTTTTAGTATACAAAGACAATTTCTCAAACACCCACACAATAAGAAGTGCGAAAAATATATTAAACGGCACAAAGTACCACGTCCTGTATCCAAGACGTATTACCGTATGAAGGAAAAAGAGAGCGACGGAGGCAAAAAAGAAATACCATTCTGGATGACGTACACCCTCAAACATGACGCGAGGATTTATGAGTCTTTCTTTAACATAAAGACACAAAGCCATCCCTAATATCAATAAAAACATTACCGGAGCACCTGTTTGAGCGAGAATCGTTTGGAAGCCATGTTCAGCCATATACACCGCAGCTTTGATTTTTTGCAATATCGAAGGTCCGTGATCCTGCACAATGAGATTATGTTGATACATCGTAAACGCAGCCGAAGATGATGTGAGAATTGATCCAAATTGACTCACGTTCCAAACAAGCCACGGTAACACGACGAGAGTTGCAACAAGACCCACGTGAATCACTTTTTGTATTCTTTTTTGAGCAAAGAAGAACACTGCGCATAATACTGCGAAAAAATAAAATAAATTATCTAAACGAGCGAGCATCATCAACCCTCCCGAAATACCAAGAAGCGTGAACCAGTGACCTCCTTTTTCTTTTGCATAGATAAGAGAAACAAGTGTGCTTAAGATAAGAAAAACAGAAAGCGCTGTTTCAAGACCGGAAAGAGTTTCGTATATAACAAATGGATTGAAAATCCAAAACAACACTCCAGCACCTTGAATAAATACGTTGTGAGTAATGCGTCGCATCAAAACAAGAAGGAGTAATACAGAACCGATATCAAATGCGACTGAAAGCAAAAGTGAAGCACGAACAGGATCCATATTCCCAATTATTTCTGAATTGAACAAAAAGAAAAAAGGAGTAATGAGAATCATCCACAACGGATGGTATCCATTTGCAGGATGTAACCCATCAAACGTTGAGCCGTTGCCAAGCGCGATATGCTCTGCGGTTTTAAAATAGTAAAAGGCATCATCAGGCAACAAATTAGAAACAAGAAACACATCACTTCCAAAAATGAGGCTTATTTTAACCAAAACTCCAAGGAGAATTACGAATCCGAGCGCTATACCTTTTTTACTCATCCATCAATACTATCAAATAGAGATGTGCTAGTATAACCCCCATGAAAGACTCCTTATTTATGTGGCTAAACCGCGTATTTAAGACGGATATAAAATACCTTGTACGGGGAGGTTTTTTTCTTACGTTGACCCAAATTTCAAGTGCATTTATTGGCCTTGGAATGACTATCGCTTTTGCAAACCTCATTCCCCAAGAAACATTTGGTACTTATAAATACATACTTTCTCTCTATACCCTTTTTGCAATTGGAACATTTCCAGGAATTGATACGGCAGTGACGCAATCAACTATCCATGGTTTTGATCATGCATATATGCAAGGATTTCGAAGAAAACTAAGCTGGGGCATTCTTGCAACTGGCGCCACACTCATCTTCAGCGCATACACATATTTCGTATCAAAAAACATTGAGCTTGCGTATCTTATTGGAATGATGGCATTTGCACTTCCTTTGATGGAAGCGGGTACCGTTGCGACTTCGTATTTTAACGGTAAAAAAAAGTTCACCACATGGGCAGGAGTTGATGTTGCAACACAAGTTATTTCTGCAGGATCTCTGGTTACCACAATGTTTCTTACTGAAAGTATTTATTGGCTCCTCTTTGCGTATTTTATTCCATACATCCTCACTCGAATATTCACTGTTTTTTATCTATGTCCAAAAATAAGTGAAAATCAAAACGAAGACCCACACTTATATTCATATGGAACAAACCTTTCATTCTTCCAGGTAGCGACACGAATTATAAGTTCTATTGATCAAATCATTCTTTTTCATTTTCTTGGACCAATCCAAGTTGCAATATTCGCACTTGCCCAAGCTCTACCAACACGAATTCAATCAATTTTAAGAATTTCTGGAAGTCTCGCTTTTCCTAAATTTGCAGGAAAAGATATAAAAGATATTGCTCCTGCGTTATTACAAAAAATGTATGTATTCGGAGGAATTATTCTTCTTGGGTGTTTTATTTTTGTTGCCACGGTTCCCTATGTATTTGAATATCTACTCCCTAAATACATAGAATCCATAAAATACTCTCAAGTTCTTATTTTTTACACTCTTTCAGCGATTACGTATCCGTTTGGATCTTTGCTGTTTGCACAAAAGAAAATAAAAGAAACGTACACAGTAACAGCAGTTAACTTTTCATCAAAAATAATTGCAATCATTATTCTTGTTCCGCTGTATGGAGTCTGGGGGGCTGTGTACGGAACAGTGATTTCTTCTTTTGCAAATATCGCAATTACAATATATATCTTGAAAAGAAAATTTAGTTAGTATTTATATCGAATCAATCGATCAATAAAACTTCTTACTTTCTCTTTATTTTTTTTACCAAGCATTTTTTCTAAAAAAATACCGGCAAGACTTCGATATTGATTTTTTATTTTTTTTAGTTTTAACCTAAACACAACATTAACCCACGAACTTCCTTGATCTAAAAATTCTTGAGAAATTTCCGTTCTTAAATCATCAACGTGGGTCATAATTACCTCTAGTGGATACGTAGAATGACCCTTAGATTCAATTATTTTTAAATGTGCCATTCTCGCAAATAAATTTAACGTATGAGGGGTATAATTATACGTATGTGCCAACTGATAAAATAACTTCATCGGAATCAGGGGATTATACGCATTCGGTACTCCTATATAAATAATTCCATCTTTTTTTAATATTTTTGAAAGCTGTTTTAAAACTAACAAAGGATGTAGTAAGTGCTCAAAAGTTTGATTTAATATAATGCAATCAAATTTTGAGTTATTTGTTTTCAAAAAATCTTCAATAGTAGTATCTAATAACTTAATTCCCATTTTTTCCTTTGCAATTTTACGAGAATTGGGATCTGGTTCTATACCAACAAAATCGATATTTTTCCCTTTTTTTAATAGATATAACACTTGACCAAATCCAGCACCGATATCTAATACATGTGCCCCTTCATTTATATAACGATCTAAAAAAGGTATTATTTTTTCTTTTGTGGGAGTATTTACACCATCTTTGATAGTGTTCTCAATTTCATTCACATAAGCAGGTCTATTAAAAGGGTCCAAATACGTAAAAAAATCACTTTTATAAAAATCTTCATATCCTTTTTGTGTCATTCGGGGGTTAATTCGAATAAGGCCACACGATCTACAGATAACGTTACGAACAGGAATTCCAGGGTATCCCTTTTTTGAAAGCACGAAATCTTTCCCACTATGACAAATTGGACATTCTATGTATTCTAAATTCAATAAATTTTTATTTGAATGAGCAGTTTTTGCCAAAAAGTTTTGCTCAAAAAAATCTTTTTTCATTTTGATTTTATTATTTTATTTGCATTAACACTTTCGCTAACGTATCAACTGAGTGTTTCCAAGAATAAGTGCGGGCTCTATTTAATCCAATTTTTATACGAGGAGCGATATCATCACAATTACATACTTCCCATATGCCGTTTTTGATACTTTCAACTGAATAAGGATCCACAAAAAAACCAGCTTCTCCTGCCACTTCCGGCAAAGACCCCCTATTTGAAACAACTACTGGAATACCTGAGGCCATAGCTTCTACTACTGGCAATCCAAAACCTTCATAAAAAGAAGGAAATAGGAGCATTGAAGCACATTGATACAAATTAGGCATATCATCATCTGGAACAAAATCAACAACAATAATTCTATTATTTTTTTTCTGAATGTTTTTTATTTTTTTAAAAACTTCTTTTGAATACTCTGGGGAATGCGCCCCTCCAACCATGACCAGATCTAAGCTAAGATTTTCTTTACATGCAGCTTCATAAGCATCGAGCATATTCAAGATATTTTTATGAGGATCGAATCTTGATACTGATAAAATATAACTGTTATTAATTCCATATTTTTTTAAATATAAAAAATTTTTATTTTTTATAAAAAACCTTTCTTCAACTCCACATGGAACAATCGCAATTTTTTCTTTATTAATTTGAAAAGTTGATTCTATTCC
>CAYVKU010000010.1:19890-22082 GCA_964452305.1 uncultured Candidatus Saccharibacteria bacterium
ATAAATGTATCAATTTTCCAGCGAAAAATTTTAGGTATAAAATTTGGTTTTCCATATCTTTCTAGACTAAAACCCGCCGTCAGTGGTCCACCATCCATAGGGGTGAAAATTATTTTTTTAGAATTACTAAGCCAAAAAAAAGGATGGATTTTCGAATATGGAAAAAACAAAACATCGAATTTATATTTAACTGAAAACCAAGATTTAACAAATAAACACAACTCTGATACAAAATTAGATCCTTTGGGCAAATTCACCTTCGGAAGAAGGATTTCATTGAACTCTTTATATAACAAATCTCTTGGCACATACTCACGATGTACCAATGTAATATCGAATATATCTTTGTAATTCACAAGTCCTTCTACCCACTTACGTATAAGAATAGCCGTCCCTTTTCCTGGACGTTTGTCCATAAAGGCAGTGAAAACAGCGATAGAAATTTTTTTATGACCCATAAATCATAGATTAAAAGTCCTAAAATTAAATTATGTAGGACAAATAGAATTATACTATTCGAGCAGGCACACCGATGACAGTTGCGCCCTCCGGCACATCTTTCGTAACAACACTACCCGCTCCAACTAAAGCACCTTCTCCAATTGTTATTCCGCCAAGAACAGTAACATTACTCCCTATAGAAGCCCCCTTACAAATTCTCGTGCGCACAAAACGATTCTGCCAATCTACATCTATTTCTAGACTACCATCTGCTTTTGTCGCCCTTGGGTAATTATCATTAATAAACATAACACCATGACCAATAAAAACCCCATCCTCAATATCTACCCCTTCGCAAATAAAAGTGTGACTTGAAATTTTACAATTATTTCCTATATTCACCCCTTTTTGTATTTCCACAAACGCCCCAACTTTTGTATTTGCGCCAATTGTACACCCATATAAATTGGTAAATTCAAAAACTTTTGTATTATCTCCAAGCACTACATCCGGAGCAATTTTCCTAAATTGAAATTCCATGTATTTATTGTGTCTAATAATACCTTATCACCATCTCTCTCTATCGACTTCTGTGCGGCAACTAACATCTTCACAATACACAAACCAAACTCACCACTACTACGAGGATCTTTTTGTTCAAGAATCGAATCCCGAAAGTCAGTAATCATGTACCCTAAATCTTCTTTACTGGTGTCTACAGGCACAATCTCTGAATCCCCAATATTATATTCAAATACAGGATTACTTCCATTTTCAGTTGACTTCATGACAACCTTCTGGTTATACACCCTCAATTGACCTTCTTTATCCATCAGGTTATAAACGACCATTTTCTCTGTCCCAACCACAACCACCAACCTTTCTTTTTTAGGTGCAAGCCAACTTAAATGTGAGTGCGCATTAAGTACTTTTGAAAAATGTAAAGTAACATGAACAATAGCTTCTTGAGAACTCAATCCAGATCCATATTCAACAGGAATTGTACCGAAAGCAGAGATATATTTTGGTTCTTTATTAAGTAGATAATAAAGAATTGAAAAATCATGAGGGCCGAGATCCCACAGTACATTTATATCTCGCTGAAAAAGGCCCATATTTACTCTTGTGGAAGTAACAGAGCAAATATCTCCCAGCGCGCCACTATCGATTATCTCTTTTAACCTCACTACTGCTGGAGCATAAAGAAATGTGTGATCAACCATTACCACCTTCTTCATTTTTTTTCCTAAAATAATTAATTCTTTCGCATCAGATATTGATGTCGCCATAGGTTTTTCAATAAGTACGTGTTTATGGGCTAAAAGCGCAGCTTTAGCAATCCGAAAATGAGAAGAAGCGATAGTTGCAATTACCACAGCATCGATATCCTTTCTTAAAAAAACATCTTTATAGTGACGCATAACTTCCACGTCCAGAACATCAGACCGGATTTTTTCATGACGAGATTCGTCTTTTTCGCATATAACTTTCAAATCAAAATTAGGATTTTTTTGAATATTTCGAATTAAATTTGGACTCCAATATCCATAACCAATCACAGCTATTCCAATTTTTTTAACTTGCTGCGACATACTCTTTGATTTTTGCAATTACATGGTTTATTTGTTCGTTTGAAATGCCTGGATATATTGGCAAGCTTACTATTTGCTTTGAAAAATGTTCAGAAACAGGTAAATCTCCTTCTTTGTATCCTAGAAAAGAAAAAGCTGGAACGAGATGGAGAGGAAATG
>CAYVKU010000010.1:22129-23202 GCA_964452305.1 uncultured Candidatus Saccharibacteria bacterium
CATTGTCATTCATATATTTAATAAAATCATCACGTTTTATTGAAACATCGAGCTTAATTACGAATAGATGGAATACTGAGTTAGTTTCAGAAATAGATGGATACAATGTAATTCGTTTTACATCTTTCAATCCCTCAATATACACTTGAGCCGCTTTAGAACGTAACTCATTCCAACCATCAAGATACTCGAGCTTTAAATCAAGCACTACCGCTTGTATCGCATCTATCCTGCTGTTATATCCAATAAGTTCGTGGACATACTTTTTGGGCATACCATGATCTCGAAGCTTTTTTAAAATATCTGCATAATTATCATCATTTGTGCAAATACAACCGGCATCACCGTACGCTCCTAAATTTTTTCCGGGATAAAAACTGAATACAGAAATATCTCCAAAAGACCCGACTTTCTTACCTTTGTATAAAGCACCTTGAGCTTGGCATGTATCTTCGATAATTTTTAAATTGTTTCTTTTTGCAATATCTATTACCTTATCCATATTTGCAGGTTGCCCGTATAAATGAACGACAATAATTGCCTTTGTGTTCGAAGAAATTTTTTTCTCCAACTCTTCAAAATCAAAATTCCTTGTTTGTTCATCAATATCAACAAAAACCGGAGTAGCACCAACGTGCACAACTGAACTAGCCGAAGCAAAAAAAGTATTAGGTATAGTAATAACCTCATCCCCTTTCCCTATCCCTAAAGTTTTAAGCGCAAGAATAAGTGCATCAGTACCATTTGCCACCCCAATACAATACTTTGCCCCAATATATTTAGCGAAATGATCTTCAAAATCTATAACAAATTTCCCACCCACAAAAGAAGACGTTTCAAAAATTTCATCAAGTTTTTTTTGAAGAGCTTCTTTAATGTGAACGTGTTGCCAATGCAGATCAAGAAATGGTACTTTCATATAAGTTTAATTACAAAGAAAAGTATAAACTTCTTCGTACTTTTTAGCTATACAACTCCAATCAAACCTTTCTTTCATATATTTAACACTACTTGCACTAAGTTTTTTTCTCAATTCGGAATCATCAGCAAGTCTTAAAATGGCACTTTTTAAG
>CAYVKU010000011.1:0-2300 GCA_964452305.1 uncultured Candidatus Saccharibacteria bacterium
ATCGCAATGACCACGAGAAGCTCAATCAGAGTGAAACCTTTATGATTCTTCATATAACCTATCTTTTATTAGTAATACACAAGTATGCCTTCGACATACATTGGCATATATTCATTATACGAGTGATTGAGAAGTACTGCGAACTATTTGTCCCCAACAAAAAAACGCCCTATACGGGCGCTTTTTGTAGCAAAACATTATGATGCTGGGCAAGCGGTAGTTGAAAGTGCACTTGTAACCGCCTTTGCAACTCCAGTTGAGTCAACACACCAGTTTCCCGTTGCTCCTACAAGCGGAGAAAGCACTGCCCATGCTGTAGTACTGTTTCGGCATGAAAGTGAGCCTGATCCGTTCGCTGATTCAGCAGCAGAAAGTTGCTGAGCAATAGTTGCATCAACGAACAATGATCCTGCTGCGTTGCATGTAGATCCTGCAGTTCCGTAACTATTGTTTGTATCGTAATACAATTCTGCTTGAGCACGAATATTTGCAAGGTTTGACTTAATCGCCGCATCAGCACCTCGGCCACGAGCAGTGTTAAGACTTGCGAGCACGACTGATGAGAGAATTCCGATGATCGCAATGACCACGAGAAGCTCAATCAGAGTGAAACCTTTATGATTCTTCATTTGATATATTTCTTATTAATTCCTCTTTCGAGGTACGTTTATAAAACGGTGTTTCTATTATAAAACGCCTGATACACTTTCTCAAAGTATCTGTGGATAGCTTAAGAAACGTTTGCGGCGATGTTGTAAATCGGAAGGAGTACTGAGGCGAGAAGAACCCCCACTCCAAGACCCAGAAGAACGATCATTACAGGCTCAATGAGATCAACGAGGGTATCTACAGCATTAATCACTTCACGCTGATAAAATCGCGCCATTGTCTTTAAAATACTGCCGAGCTCTCCTGTTTCCTCTCCTACTTTAATCATCTGCACAAGAATACCTGGAATTTCTGGGTACTGAGAAAACGAACCGGAAAGTGAACTTCCTCCTTTCACGGCAATCATTGTTTCAGAGAGAATTCGTTTATAAATAGGACTTCCTACTACCGAACCGGTAATTTCAATTGCTCGAAGCATTGGAATACCCGAAAGCACCATCGTGTGCATGTTATCCGCAATCATGGACAAATAGAGTTTTCGATACAAATCTCCTACGTATGGGATACCGAGTTTAAGTTCATCAAATGCATATGCACCCTCAGCGGTTCTTACATATTTAATTGCAAAATATCCCCCTACGATAAGGCCTGCAAAAAGAAACACTCCATACCCCACAAGAAAATCACTGATTGATATCACTATTTTTGTATAAATAGGAAGATCTTGTCCGGAATCGATAAGAATTTGTGCAATTTTTGGAACAATTGTCGTAAACATGAGCACCATTACTCCAATAAACACCGTAATCACAAACGCAGGATAGATGAGTGCATTTCGAGCTTTTGAAATAACTTCATAGTTTCTATCGAGATAATCTGCCAAGAAATTAAAAGTGTCGTTCAATTTTCCTGTTTCCTCTCCGGCTTTTACCATGTTTACATAAAAATCAGAGAAGATTTTAGGATGTTTTGAGAGTGCTTTTGAAATAGAACTTCCTCCTTGAAGATCATCAGCAATTTCGGTCAAACTTTTTCGGAGTGTGTCATTTTCAACTTCTGCTGAAATAAGCTTGAAAATACGAAGTGCTGAAACCTGCGCATCGAAAAGAGTTGCGAGTTGCCTTGAAAGAATAACAATATCTTTATTTGACACCCTTCCAGTTGAGAAGAGTTTTCTTTTTCCTAGTGTTTCCTCAAGTGGATTGATGGACGAGATGATAAGTCCTCTTTTTTGAATTGAGTTGATGGCAATATCAATATTAATCGCCTCAACGGTTCCCTCTTTTTTCTCACCCTGTGTATCAATAGCTTTGTAAGAAAATAACATGGCTTTTACAACATTTTTTCGAGCGTTCTCGGATTACTTGAATAAAGATACGCGTTCTCAACAGTAATTTCGCCTTTTTGCACCAATTCAGCGAGCGATCGGTTTAAATCAATCATACCGTCTTGAGAACCTGTTTCAATCACCGCATTAATTTCATGAGTTCGTTTGTCGCGAATGAGATTGGCTACTGCATTATTATTAATAAGCAATTCGTATGCAGGAATGAGTCCTCCAGAAATACGAGGTACCAATCTCTGAGAGAAAATTCCCGCGAGAGATCCTGCAAGTTGCACACGGATCTGACTTTGTTGATCCGCAGGGAACGAGTCGATAATACGGTCAATTGTTTGTGCGGCAGTATTTG
>CAYVKU010000011.1:2312-22273 GCA_964452305.1 uncultured Candidatus Saccharibacteria bacterium
AGCACCAGATGCCCTGTCTCAGCCGCAGTCACTGCGGTTGAAATCGTTTCTGGGTCTCGCATTTCTCCAATCATCACCACATCCACATCCTGACGAAACACACTCCACAAAGCGGTGTGGAAGTCTGCGGTATCAATAGTCACTTCTCGTTGATCGATGATAGATTTTTTTGGCTCAAAAATATATTCAACTGGATCTTCAATAGTAACGATATGCTCTAATCGCTCACTATTTATCATTTCAATCAAACTCGCGAGAGTTGTTGACTTACCCTGACCTACCGGACCTACACAAAGAAAAAATCCTTGTTGCTTTTTTGAAAACATCTCGAGAATCGGAGGAAGATTTAATTCTTGAAGAGTACGAATTTGTTTAGGAATCAAACGAAGTGCGATGGATATTTTACCAAGACGGAAAAAAGCATTACCTCGAAATCGAGCAGTGTCATGAGCGAAAGCAAAATCCATTTCTTTTGTCTCATAAAACTCTTTTTTATGATCAGAAATAAGAAGTGCATCAAGAAATCCTTCCATGTCACTTCTTTCAAGAACTTTTTCTTTTGCAAGCGGTATTAAATATCCGGCTACCCGAATAGCAGGATTTCTTCCTTCAGAAAGATGAAGGTCTGATGCCCCTTCTTTTATAACCGTATCGATCAATGATTCAAGTAATGCGTTTTTTTCCATATTATGTTCTATTTTGTACTATTCCAATCACCTCTTTTACAACTTCAGATGGGATTGTTGTTGCTTTAACAATGTACCCTGCCACCCCTAAACTTTTTGCTTTCTCTATTTTTGCCGGATCTGTTTCATTTGTGAGCATAACCACTACTGAATGTTCTGCGAGCTTCTCTTTACGAATGGTCTCGAGGAGCTCAAGTCCATCCATATTTGGCATGATGATATCGAGAATAAGGATTTCTGGAACACATCCATCGCGGAGTATCGAAAGTGCTTCATTTGCACCGACCGCAACAGAAGCGTCGTGTCCGAGATTCTTAAACTTCATCGCATACATGTCGAGAAGGAATTTGTCATCATCTACAATCAGTACTGAGTATTTCTTTTCTTCTGCCATGATTTTAGTATATCACCAATAATTACAGTGCACTTATTTCTTCAAATGGAATTTCTCGCTTGAAAGCTTTCAAAATTGCATCTTCCCGCATAGTTAACATTCCTTTCTCTCGAGCTGCTTTCGCAAGATCAATTTCGGTTCCATTATTAAGAACGATTCTTTCTATGTCTTTATCCATTTCAAGCACTTCCATCACCGCATATCTACCCCGTGTTCCATTCGGACAATCTTCTGTTGGAGACACTTCATAGACCGTGTCGCCGAATTGAATTTCTTTTTTGTATTGTTCTGGAAGATCAGAAAATTGCTTTTCAAGCATCATTTTAATTGACCCATCGACAGGAATCGGTTTTCCGGCACCTGGACAAAGTGCTCGAGTCAGTCTTTGAGCAATAGCGAGCACTAGAGTTGGGGCAATAAGATACGGATCAACCCCCATATCAATAAGACGCGGAATTACTCCAACCGCATTGTTGGTATGGATTGTAGAAAACACTAAGTGTCCAGTAAGCGCGGCTTGAATAGCAAGCTGAGCCGTTTCTTTATCACGGATCTCTCCCACCATGATAATATCGGGGTCTTGACGGAGAGTTGTTCGAAGTCCTGTGGCAAATGTATATCCGATTTCCGGACGAACCTGGGACTGACTCACTCCTTCGATGTTGTACTCAATAGGATCTTCCAGAGAAAGTACGTTTCGATGTTCTCTATCTACTTCATTTAACATCGAATACAGTGTTGTTGACTTACCGGATCCAGTAGGACCTGAAATCAAAATAAGACCATATGGACGAGCAAGACCTCTTCTTATTGATTGTAAATTTCTTTGCGTAAGACCGAGCTCATCGAGTTTTTTTACTCCTTTTTGCTGGTCCAAAATTCTCATCACCACCTTTTCACCAAAGTATGTTGGGAATGTGGAGACACGGAAGTCAATTCTTCTTTCATAGACCTTTGCACTAAATCGTCCGTCTTGAGGTTTTCGTTTTTCATCAAGGCGCATATTAGAAACAATTTTTATACGTGCCACAACAGCAGAATGAATTTTTGACGGCAACACAAGGCTGGTATTCAATACTCCGTCAACTCGAAAACGTACCCGTACATTGTCGGCCATTCTTTCAATATGAATATCTGATGCGTTTCCATCTACCGCATACTGTAAAATATTCGCAACAATTTTCGTAACAGGAGCATCTTCAATAATTTTTGTATCACCTTTTTCCCCTTTTGAAGCATCGCTCATCACATCAATCTCATTTCCAGATGCAATACCTTCTTCTGATTCTTCTTCATCAGAATTCCTTGGATTATCTTGATCCTTTTTAGGCGCAGTGAGTTCTGTCTCCAATTCAGTTAGAGCTTTTCTTACTTCCCCAGAAAGACCTTTGTACGAAGATATAACTCCCTCAAAATCTTGCTCAGAAATGAGAAAGATTTTGAAGGGCATGTTTATTTTTGAAGAAATGAAGTTGAGAGCATCTCTCGCTTCGATATTATCTGGATCGATGATACCCACTTCGAGCACCCCGTCTCTTACTCCAATAGGAACGAATCGATAATGGTTCGCGGATTCTTCGGGAATATATTCGAGAATTTTTCCAGGAATCTCCTTGCCTTTGAGACTTCTAATTGGAATATCTAAAAATTCTCCTTTGCTTTTCAAAATTTCTTCAGCATCAACACCCCGCTTTAAGAGAATTTGCTCAACAGTTACGTTACTAGTTTCTGCATCCTCTAAAATTTCAGGAATTTCGTCTTTTTTTATGATGTTTTTTTCCGCAAGGAATTCAAGAATACTCATAGAGAATTTGGTGCCACGCACAAAAGAAGAATAGAGAAACTATCGAGGCTGCACCGGAGCGGAACCTCCAATTGGCTCGAATGGATCAGTTCTTCCTCTCGGCTCATCAATGAGCTCGATACCGAAGTCACTTAAATTACGAAATAGTTGTGAGTTGAAAATAGATGCATCGAGAGAAACCGATTGGAGTTCAACAAGAAGATCAAGCAAATCTTGACCAACTACTTGCGCTTGAACAGGATTTCCAAACTCATCAAGAGTTACTTCTGTTTCAACTGAACGAAAGAAGAAGAAATAGAGTGCAAAAGCAATAAGAGCCACGAAGATAGCGGCAACTGCAATTTTTTTTGTGTTTGTGCTTTCTGTTTCCATACTATCTTAATGAATAAGTATTAATAGAAATATCATAATCATTTATTCCGTTATTCAATCCATCATCAGCAGTAAACGTAATTGTCTTTACATCAATAAGCTGGAGACTCTTTTCAAGGTCTTGCAGGAACGGAACGAGATTTTCATAAGTTGCAGATGCTTTAAATCCTATTGTTGTTGTTTTGTAAGGCTTTGGAACAAATTCCGTTGGGATCTGCTGAGAATTATCAACTTGCTCTTCTGTCACTCTCACTGAGCGAACAGGGATACCGTATTTACCAGCAATCGCATCAATGTCGGCAACGAGTTTTACTGTATTTAGATTATCAGGTACAACACGCTCAAGTTTTGCAATGTTTTCTTTTGGGAGAGCGTTGTATTTTGTAAGCAGTGTATCTCTTACCGCAGCAAGATCTTCAGCTTTTTCTAACGCCTCTTCGTATTGGTTTTTTTTATTTGCCAATTCTTGAACTTGCTCGTAACGAGGATCAAGGAATGTGTAAAACATTCCTACAGAAACGATAATGAGTAATAGTGGCATTATGCTTTTCATGGTTGTCGTGTTGTTGATGTTGATACTGTAGGGGTTGCAGCGCGTGGCGTTGTCGTGCTTACTGGTTGAGAAACTGGAGTTGTTTGTGTGGTCGTTGCATTGCTTGGAGTAGCAGGTGTTTCGTTATTTATTTGAGTTTGACCATACAAAGCATTGATCATCGCTGCATACGAAATGGTTCTTGGATCAATTGTTGCTTTCACTGTGAAAACGACATTTCCTTTTGGATTCAAATCAAGATCAGAGAAAAGAACTGAAGTGAATGCAGGGTCTTCAGAAAATATTTTTGATTGGAGCGCAACATTTGCATATGATCTTGCCTCCCCTTTCATTGTAATCACCACACCTTCTTGTTTAATGTCATATGCAAATGCAGAAAAACGAATACTCTGGAGAGTGAGTCTTTGCAAGAGATTAAAAAATGAAGAAATAACAACGTGGTTATTAAGAATTTCTTCTGCAGAAATAAAACGATTATTTGCACGAGAAAGATCTTTGATAAGAGTCGGTTGAAGAGCGGCACGCGCAGCGGAAAGATCGCTTTCCATTTTTGCAATGTTTCCATTTAGATAAAACCCATATCCAAAGACCGCACCACTTGCAAGCAACGTGACGGTAAAAACTAACGTTCCGATGTAATACAACACGCCTCCTGAAGAGCGTGATCCCGATATTGATCCAACAACGGGTTTTTTTGGAATGAACGAAGGCTGAAATTGAGTGTCCATGGAAAAATCTATACTAAAAGTATACTACAAAGCTTTGCTGAGAGGGTGCGTGGACAATCCACAGTTTAAGAATCAAGCTCTTGAAGTCTACGGAGTGCGAGTCCGACAGCTACCGCGAACTCAGGCCCCGTATCTCGGAGGATTGGTTCGAGAAACGCAGGTGCTTCTGTCTTTGCAAAAGGATTTCCTGCAATAACTTCGATTTGGAAATTTTTTTGCGCAAGATCGGTAATTCCTCGGAGTGCAGATCCCCCACCAACTAAAATAACCCTTGAGAGAGTTTTGTTGTATTTTCTTTGATAATTCAAAATCACTTGGTTTGCCTCAGAAAAAATATAGGTGAGACTGAGACTCACTATTTCCCTGATATCAACACCGTCTTGAGGCACTGCCCCTACCCCTCGCTTCATGAGTTCCGCGTCTTTAATTGGTATACCAAGAGATTTTGAAATAGTTGTGGTGATATCTTGAGAACCACGATTCACTGTATGAGATGTCCGTACAATACCTCGCTCTACTACATAAAGCTTCGTTGTAGCAGCGCCCATATCTACAATCATTACAGGAGCAGGATCTTGCTCAAGTACCGCGCGCATCGTACTAAATATCTCAATTTCATAAAATGAAGCGTCTAGAGATGTTTTGCGAACTATTTCTTGATAACGAGATATCGTATCGTTGTGAATTGCAACCAAAAGCACATCTGTTCTCTCAATTTTATCAAGAGGTTTTTTCTCATCCTCATCATCACGCTTCGGATTTGCTCCTTCTTTTGGAATAACCGACCAATCAAGAGTGACTTCTGAAATAGGAACAGGAATATATTTTCTTGCCTCAAGAGGAATCATCGAAGCAAGTTGTTTATACGAAAGAAGAGGCATTTCAATAATAGACATAAGACTTGATGAAAAAGGAATCGCAATACCACATTGATTTGTTGTGATATTTACCTCTTTTTCTTTCATGAGATCAGTAAGGGCCTCAACAATTTTATCGGTTTTTAAATTTGTTGCCTGACCAATTTCTACTTGAGCATAAGGACCGAGCGCAAGCTCACCATATGTTTCAAGAATTGCTTTTCCTCCCTTTTTCTTTAGTTGAACAACTTTAATCGAAGAAGAACCTATATCAATACCAATTACGCTATCGGATTTTTGCTTTCCAAAAGAAAAAAGATCGCTCATGAAGCCTGCCATATACAAAAAAGTATATCACGTCCCTTTTCTAAGTTTCGTATACTGTATACATGCAGTGGTTTTATAAAATAAGAAAATCTATTCTTGATTTTTTGATTCCTGTTCCTAAAGAAACAGCGGAACTCGACAGGTTGATACAAGAGAAAGGAATCTCATTGTTAACCCCCTATCGTAGAAAGAACAACGATATGATTTTAAGTCTCTTTTCATTCCATGATAACCACGTTCGTACGTTGATTCATGAAATAAAGTATAGAAGAAACAACACATTCGCAGACATATTAGCGCCAATTATTGTCGAAGAGTGCATTCATATATTCGAAAATGAATGCATAGGAGAACATGAAAAACCAATTCTCACTTGGATTCCTAGTCGTGAAGAAACTTTTCACGAACGAGGCTTCCATCAAATTCTCACACTAAAACATGCTGTAGAAAAATATGAATCTCAATTCTTTGCACACCAATTTCCTCTTCTTTCCTATACACGAAAACAAAAACGACAAACAGAAATGAAATCTCGAGAAGAACGAATTTCAAATATGGATCACGTATTTACTGTACGTGGAGCTGTCAAAAATCGCATCGTTTTTCTTATTGATGATGTATGCACCACAGGATCAACGCTTCTTGATGCAAAACGTGCTTTTCTTGAAAAAGGTGTACGGAAAGTATTTCTTGTATCTCTTGCGAGATAAGAAGTAGAAGAGATAGATTCTCTATGATAGAGTAATCCAACTTGGAGAGTTGGCTGAGTTGGTCGAAAGCGCCTCACTGCTAACGAGGTAGGGGGTAAAACCCCTCGAGGGTTCGAATCCCTCACTCTCCGCAAAATAAGAAGCTCGCGACTATATTTTGCGAGAGAGTAGAAAAGCAATTGATTGCTTTTCGTGAGGGATTCGAAAAGGTTCTCCTGTATTTACGAACTTGTAATCAAGTAAGTAAATAGGAAACCTGTACTGATCCTGTAAGGATCGATAGCTCCTATTCTCCGCAACGACCGGCGAAGATAGCCGAGCTGCTATCTGAGTCCGAGTTATTTCAAGAAAAACACAATAAACAACTCCAAACACAGTGATATACTTTCACCATGGAAGAGCATAGTCCGTGGAAGAATGTTACACGCGATCTTTTAATACTTTTAATTTCTATAGTCCTTACGGTTGTCATATCAGACACGGATGCTTTTCATTCGTTTCTTTCTTCACTTCTCATCATTCCTCGCATTGGAGCATTCGTGAGTGGATTCTTTTTTACATCAGTATTTACGATTGCTCCTGCAGCTCTCATACTTGCAAACATTGCCCCCGCACTTGGATTAGTTGAAACTGCAATTATTGGAGGAATTGGTGCGATGATTAGTGACACTATTATTTTCTTTCTCTTTAGAGAAAAGTTAATGCGAGACATTGATGCGGTAATTGCTCACAAAGCAAGAACAAACCCTTTATCTGTATTTCGTTTCGAATTTTTAAAATGGCTAAACCCCATTCTAGGAGCACTCGTCATCATCTCCCCGCTTCCTGATGAGATTGGGCTTATTCTTCTTGGATTCTCCAATATAAAAATTCGCAAACTGATGATCCTCCTATTCTTCTTAAACGTGATTGGAATTCTCTTGATTGGAGAAATTGCAACAGTATTCCAATAAAGATTTTTCTCATGTGAAAAGGTAAAATGAAAAGATGGAACTTCATTCCTCTATTACCCAAATCGGCCGCATACTCGACCCTCAACAAAAAGCTCTAAAACGATTGAAGATTGAGACCGTTCGAGATCTTCTGTACCACTTCCCTGTTCGCTACGGAGACACTGCTTCGCTCGTATCTATCGGTAGCGTAAAAAAAGGAGATACCGTTACGCTCTACGGAAGAATACACGGACTCAAAACCAAAAAAACATTTCGAGGAAAAATTCCTGCGTCAGAAGGAATCCTCACCGATCAGAGTGGCTCCATTCGCCTCATGTGGTTTCACCAAGCGTACCTTGCAAAGATGATCGAGAATGAATCATTCGTGCGCGTTGAAGGAAAAGTCTCTGAAAGAAATGGAGAAGTATCGATACTTAATCCAAAAATAGAAAGTGTTCCTCATATTCCCACAGGAGTTGGAGATTCTTTATTTGGCTCAAGCGATGATTACGGAGTGCTCTACCCCGTGTATCACGAAACGCGCGGAATCACTTCAGCATGGATTTATCACTCTATACAAAAAATATTCCAATCAGGAATTCTCTCGCATATTGAAGATCCTATTCCGGAAGAAATTCTCACTCGATACAACCTTCCCACTCTTTCTACTGCGCTCGTCTGGATTCATGCTCCCCGAAAAAGAAGCGATGCGGAAGCTGCAAGAAAACGTTTTGCATTCGAAGAAGTATTTATGATTCAACTTGAGCGTGCTCAAACAAGAAAAGAAAGAGAAGAGCATGGAGCATTTCGTATAGAGCGATCACTTGCCTCACTCAAAGATTTTACAAACAAATTCCCTTTCCCACTCACAAAAGCACAGGTTCGCTCGATTACAGATATGTTAAGTGATTTGGAACGAGACTTCCCCATGTCTCGACTTCTCGAAGGTGACGTAGGAAGTGGCAAAACAGCTGTGGCTGCAACAATTGCGTATGCAATTGCAACAACAAGACCACAGGGGCAATCTTTTGGGAATCTTCAAGTTGGATACATGGCTCCAACAGAAATTCTTGCACAACAACACTTCGAATCATTTATTACTTTTTTTGAAGGCTCTGGTATGAGTATTGGCCTTATCACCAGTAGTGGATGTAGAAAATTTCCATCCAAAGTAAATCCAAAAGGTTGGACAGACATTTCTCGTTCTCAATTGTTGAAATGGGTAGAGCAGGGAGAAATTCCTATGCTTGTCGGTACCCATGCACTTATTCAAAAAACTGTGAAGTTTAAGCACTTAGGTCTTGTAATTATCGACGAGCAGCACCGATTCGGAACAGAACAAAGAAGAAAACTCCGAGAGAAAGAGGTTCGTATTCCCCATCTTCTTTCTATGACCGCGACACCGATTCCTCGCACGCTCGCTCTCACTCTCTACGGTGATCTCGACATTTCCCTTCTTGATGAATTGCCGAAAGGACGAAAACAAGTGACAACACAAATCGTAAAACCTCACGAAAGAAAAACGGTATACGAATCCATGCGGGAAGAAATAAAAAAAGGTAGACAAGCATATGTCATTTGCCCACGAATTGATGAACCAGATCGCGACAAAGAAACAGCCCTCATCGCAAAATCAGTAATCGAAGAAGCAAGACGACTTAAAAAAGAATTATTTCCAGAATATGAAATTGGAGTACTCCACGGGAAGATGAGTGCGAAAGAAAAAGATACTGTAATGAAACGATTTTCGAATAAAGAAATTCATATTCTTGTTGCCACATCGGTAATTGAAGTTGGAGTAAACGTTCCAAATGCAACGGTAATTCTTATTGAAGGAGCAGAACGATTTGGACTTGCACAACTGCACCAACTCCGCGGACGTGTCATGAGAAGTAGCCATGAACCTTATTGTTATATTTTTACCGACACAGAAAGCAAACAATCAATGGAAAGACTTTCTGCTCTTACTAAGGCAAGTAACGGTTTTGAACTTGCTGAATACGACTTGAAACAACGAGGTGCAGGTCAACTCTCTGGCACAAAGCAATGGGGACTTTCAGATATTGGAATGGAAGCGATACAAAACCTAAAAATGGTAGAAGCTGCTCGCAATGAAGCGAGAAGTATTGTTGATCAAGATCCAAAACTGACCAACCATCCGCTTCTTCAAAAAAATCTCCAGGATTTCCACGTGCCGATTCATTTTGAGTAGATAACCTTTCTTGATTTTATTCTTGAGAGAGGTATGCTGTCTGCATGGTTACTTCTGGGCTAGGGACTGGAAGAAATCAAACGAGATTGCGTTATTCTAGATACCGCAAGAGTCACAGGCAACCGAAAAGACGACTGTTTTGTATCCTTTCGGAAGGGCGCCGGGTGCAACCGTCACAAGACCGCGGTCAAGGACGGCCATCCATGACTAAACCACAACCTAGCCCAGAAGTAACCCGGCCACTCTCTTCACGAAAGTGGTCTTTTTTTATTTAGAAAAACATTTTTGATCTTGTCATCACGAATAATGTTTCGTCGACACTCAACATTTTCGCGATCCCGACTCACGTGTTTTGCGTACTCGCAAAACATCGTTCCGTCCTGGACCAGTAACAAAAAACAGCGCGCAGGCGCTATTTTTCTATCTGGTCCACCCTCTTGGATTCGAACCAAGGACCGCAGAGGTATAAGCTCTGTGCTCTAACCAACTGAGCTAAGGGTGGGTGTGCTGTACAGATTAGTACAGGAACGTCACTCACACAATAGCTATTGTATACTTTGTATATGAGTAATCTATGGTTCAAAGCAAAACACTATGGATGGGGATGGTATCCTGCCACATGGCAAGGATGGCTTGTGATTTTAATCTACACAGCATGCATAGTGCGCATCACAACGACATTTCAATTAGAAACAAGTACGCCTAAAGAAGCATTCTTTCATATAGGACTTCCCCTCTTTGCACTTTCTGGACTTTTGATTACCATCTCTTATCTCAAGGGTGAACAACCGAGATGGCGTTGGGGGAAGAAAGACTAAGGTTGATGTTCAATGTCTTTCTTTTTCTTCGGAGTAATGCCGTGAGCAACAAGCATTGCCTCAAACTCTTCACGTTCAATTGTTTCTGTTTCAATAAGTCTCTTTGCAATCGCATCAAGAAGCGGTCGATGGTCATTCAACACTTTTTGCGCAGTTTCAAGTCCTGCCTTCATAATCTTTGAAACTTCTTCATCAATATACGCACTCACCTTTTCAGAGTATCCCTTGTCTTCCACTCCCTTTCCAAACAATGCCCGTCCACCTTGTCCCTCAAGTGCAATTGGACCAATTTCATCAGACATCCCATATTTTGTTACCATATCTCGCGCGAGCGCAGTTGAAACTTGAAGATCATTTGACGGACCTGTTGTTACATCATTCATGATGAGTTTTTCTGCAACATATCCTCCGAGAGACATCGCAATATCGTCAATAAATTCTTTCTTCGACTGAAGTTTTCTGTCTTCGATTGGAAGATTGAGTGTGTATCCCGCAGCGCGACCTCGAGAAATAATAGAAATTTTGTGCACTGGATCAGAGTATTCAAGCACAGATCCCACGAGCGCATGCCCTGCTTCATGGTATGCGGTAATTTCTTTTTCTTTAGCAGAGAGAATGTGACTTTTTCTCTCTGGTCCGAGCATTACTTTTTCAATTGATCGAATGAGATCAAATTGAGAAAGTTTTGTTCTGTTTTCACGCGCAGCAAGAATCGCCCCTTCATTCATAAGCGAATAAAGATCTGCTCCAGAAAATCCTGGGGTGCGCTCTGCAATAACAGAAAGATTTACATCTTCTGCAAGTGGCTTTTGTCGTGCATGGATTCCAAGAATTTCTTCTCTCTCTGGTCGATCCGGAAGATCGATAGTCACTCGACGATCAAATCGTCCAGGGCGAAGGAGAGCAGGGTCTAGAACATCTGGCCTGTTGGTTGCTGCCATAACAATCACTTTTTCATTCGGCTCAAAACCATCCATCTCAACAAGAATTTGATTCAATGTTTGTTCTCGTTCGTCATTTCCCCCTCCAGCTCCCACACCTCGCACTCGTCCCACTGCATCAATTTCATCAACAAAAATAATCGCTGGCGAAGCAGACTTTGCCATTTGGAATAAATCTCTTACACGACTTGCTCCCACTCCCACAAACATCTCTACGAATTCTGATCCTGAGATAGAAAAGAATGCAACACCCGCTTCCCCCGCTACTGCGCGCGCAAGAAGTGTTTTTCCTGTTCCTGGAGCGCCCATAAGAAGTACTCCTTTTGGAATTTGTGCACCGATATCAAGAAACTTTTTTGGATTCTTAAGAAAGTCGACAATTTCTGTGAGTTCTTGTTTTGCCTCCTTTACTCCTGCAACATCCTTAAAAGTCACTCTCTGCTTTTTATCATTAGGAGAAATAATGCGAGCCTTTGATTGACCAAAGGTAAACGCTTGCATACCTGCCCCTTTCACCTGACGAGTGAGATACCAAATAAAGAAGAGGAGGAAAATAATCGGAAGTACGATTGGGGTAAATGTCAGAAACCAAAATCCAAGCCCTCTCGCCTCTTCAATCGATATAGAAACCGTTTTCAACTGCTCTGCAGTCACTCCATAATTAATGAGTGTCTGAGAAAGCGCTTCTCCGGTTTCTTTCTTTGATGTTTTCTTTGCACCGTCAACATATTCAAGCGAAACCGTATCACCATCAACGATCATTGACGTTACTAATCCGTTTGAAACGTCCTGGGCAAGAACGGACAAAGAAACCATCTCTGTATTCTTTCGCTCCATGTACGCTGAATACATCGACATAATAAGAAAGAAAATTAAGAGCGACGTAAGAAGATTTCGAAAGAATGATGGATTATTACCCATTTTTTTTACTGGGTTCCAATTTGGTCCTTTTGGTGCTTCTTTCATTTTCATATGTTGTTTTTGTTTCGCCATAAAAGTACGGAAATTATACATGAAAGAGCGCTCTTTGCTATGATGCTTACATATGGCGTATATCACAAACACCAAAGCACACTTTGATTACGAGATCACTGAAACGATTGAAGCAGGAATCGAGCTTTTTGGGTTTGAAGCAAAAGCAATACGAAAAGGACAAGGATCTCTAATCGGAGCTCGAGTGATGCCACGCGGAGGCGAAGCATATCTCGTAGGAGCAAGTATTACCCCACTCCAAATTGCAAACGTTCCAAAAGAATACGAAATAAACAGAAACCGCCGAATTCTTCTCACAAAAAAAGAAATATCCCGCCTCGTAGGAATTGAGAAAGAACGAGGATTGACAATTGTGCCTATTTCGATGTATAATAAGGGCAGATATATCAAGCTTTCTATCGGTATTGCGAAAGGAAAAAAACGTTTTGATAAACGGGAAACCATCAAAAAACGCGAGACCGATAGAGATATAGAGCGAGTGATGAAAGGAAGGAGAGATTCAGAATAACGAACAATGAATCACGAATAATGAATGGGATTGCATTTCATTCTATATTCTTGGTTCCTTATTCATCATTTTGTATTTCAACTGTTCTTTGAAAATTTGTTTAGGCATTCACCCACGGAACGAAAAACATTTTGTGTCGCGGGGGGATGATCGGCCTAGACACGAGGAATACCTCAATGATGCACGGAAGAGTGAGAACTCTCAAACTCTCACATCGCTATCTGCAAACAATGCCGTAGCACGAGCTAAATCAATTGTGTCTCCATATTTTGGAACACGAGATTTCGCTTTCGCACTCGCTTAACCTAAAGCTCTGTGCGGCGCAGCTTTACGTAACGCTCGCACGCGTAAAGTACTGTGATATACAATCGAGCTTTGCACTCTGTCCCCTCGCGCAGAGTGTGAGCATAAGAGGAAACGGATCATGATTTTGCTGATTTCACCCATGATTCGTAATCAAATCAGCTAGTCCGCGTAGAAATCATTGAGTTACCCTCCTGCACGCGGGTTCGATTCCCGCCATCTCCACAGAAAAATGAAGCCACTCTTTTGAGTGGTTTTCATTTTGTCTGCTGGTGTATTTGCGGGATCGAACAGGAAAGGGGTCGGGAAAACTTTTGTTTTCCCGTGAAGGAAGGCAGGGCGAAGCCCGTCGGAAAACCGTGGGTTTCCGAGGTGTGAGATAGCGAAGCGTCCCGCCCATCTCCACAAAATTAACGAGCCTCAAGACGACTATAATTTTGTAGCCCTCCACGAGGATCTTCGAGATGCAGCGGTAATCTGCCGCACCACAAAAACTTACTAAATCAAAACCCACCATCCGGTGGGTTTTGTGTTATACTCGCCACAGAAAGATAGACCTTACCTGGAGACCATCATGGGCAATCGTGGCACCACCCCAAGCTGGGACGGAGAACAGATCGCGAAGTACGGCCTATTTGGCCATCTGGAAATGGTGGGACGGTCGTTAAGAACGGAGCGAGCTCGGAGAAATGCGAAGCTCGTCGACGAAAATATCGATCGAGTACTCATTGTTCTTGCGGATTCCTCAGAAGAAACCCGTCAGCGCGTGTCACTTGCGATCCCAGATGTGCTCACCGTACTTTCTATGCCGAAAGACACAGTGATGAAAACCTGGCAAGAGCGACTCGCAAGCGAGATGTACGAGGATTGGTTTCGTCGCACAAAAAAAATGGGGCCAATGCTGAAGTTTAGTCTCCTCGGCAACAATGAGAGGAAAACTTTTTTTGTCGTGATCGAAGCGATTGTTAAGGCCTGCAGCACCTGACCGCGAGAAACCGCGAGACATCCGTCTCGTCGCTCTCGCGGTTTTTCTTTTATAGTAATTGACATAATACTTGACTTTTATCAATAAATTGTGTTATAATAGGATTAGATCACAGACACCTTACTTACCTTCTCCTGGAGCCAAAGTGAAAACAGTACAGAAGTTGCTAGTCGGTGTCGCAGTGTTAATAGCGGTTGGCGCGCTTTTAGCCATCCTTGTAACCTGGCTCACTCCAGGAGTATGGGTGGGAGAAAAACACGCAATCAGTGTTCTTCAGAACTATGGCTTCCGCGAAATAGTCATCAATGACAAAGACGTCCTGCTTGTTCGATACAGCGGATGTAGTCGAGATGACGATGCTCTCTTCGAAGCAACAGCTCTCAATCCAGCGAACAAGAAGGTCAACGTGATCGTCTGTTCTGGATGGCCATTCAAAGGCGGGACTGTGCGCACGAAGTAGCGGAGGTAGCCTCACAAATCCGCGAGACAAAACTGTCTCGCGGATTTTATTTTTGTATACAAACAAAATCCCCGTTCTTGATATATCAAGAACGGGGATAATTCCTAGGTGATCGGTACAGATTTTCTCGTGACTTTGTGCACGCATGCCAACACAGAAAGATCTACGAGGTTAATCCCCCACACCACAGATGCAGCAACTATCGTTGTGAAAGTGAGGAAATCGAGGTCAAACAACACACAACATACAAACCACAGTGCACACACTGATAGTTCGAATTTATCTTCCTCCGTCGCAATGATAAAAAACCAAGATACGGCATAAAACATCACAATAATAAATCCGAAAAATAACCAGAAAGATATTGATGAGTGATTACCAAAAACTGATTGCAGTAATTGGTAAGACAAGGAAAAAAGGAACGGCGCTAACACGAGCGCATTTGCTCGACGAAAAACAGACCTTGCCTTTTGAATCATGGAAAGAACCTCCGTTTTGGTATGGTTGTAAATCTATTCGCTTTTATACAGTAAAAATTACCAATATGTCAATGTTACTTCTTGACAATTCTATCCCACGTTCTATACTCCTACATCCGCACTTTTCACATACGAGGAATATATGCCCGGGATATCCGTACGAGATGAGCTCAAGAAGATTTTCATCAACCAATTTGGATTCGAGAAAGAGGATCTAAACAATCCCGCTCTAGATTCCATGTTGATTCAAGGTGCAGATGGATTAGAACTTGATAGCTTGGAACGCGCTGAGCTACTCATACAATGCGAATCTGTATTTCATATCATCATCAAAGAAGACGATGAGGAGATGATACAGATGAGAACTTTCGGAGAATTGGTCAGCTATCTCGAAAAGAGATGCGCCGAATCGTCACCAACTTTGGTGACCCAGCCTGCATAATATGCAGGCTTTTGTTATGATGGAGAGAATAATTTCACACATATATGTATTTTTTTCTCACAGTCATCACTTCAGCAATCGTTAGTTCAATTCTCGGAGCATTATGGTATTCAAAATGGGGATTTCAAAAACAATGGATGAAAGCTTCTCAAATTTCTACCGAGACACAGGAAAATTCATCAGCGGGAGATATGAGAAAAGCGTTTGGAATGAATTTCATTCTTGAATGTTTCATCGCTTGGGCACTAACTTACTTTGTTCTCCGCACAAGCACAGAGACTGTATTCGGATCAATAGAAATTGGTCTTCGTATGTGGTTTTTCATTGTTGTACCAGTGTTACTTTCTTCATACATTTGGGAAAAGAAATCTTTTGCCCTTGTTTCACTTCTTGCTGGACACCGACTTATCACCCTAGTTGGAGCCTCAATCACTATTGCTCTCTTTTACTAAGAAACAATATTTTTTGTCTCTTTGCGTGCAAATGCCTCTATATTTTCCGCAGTCACCTTAAGAATAGTGAGCATCGCTTCTTTTGTATTAAACGCCATATGAGGAGTGATGAGTACTCGGTCACTTTCAAGAAGGGCGTGATTCATTACTGTCATCTTTAGAGCTTCTTCGTTTGGATAACGAGATACCATAAGTTTCATTTCATCTCTCATATACTCTTCCCCCTCCAACACATCGAGAGCGACACCGCCCACCACATCATTAAGAAGTGCTTCGAGAAGTGCTTTTGTATCAATAAGTCCCCCTCGAGAAGTATTGACAAGTAGTACCCCTTTTTTCATTGAAGCGAAGGCTTCCGTTGAAATCATGTGATGAGTATCAGTATTTTCTGGCGCATGAAGCGTGATCACATCAGACATACGAAACACATCCGCAAGTGGTACGTAAGAAAATTGGAGTAGTTCTTCTTTTTCTTTGTCAGGAAACACATCATACGCAATCACATTCATACCAAACCCTTTTGCAATACGAATAACGCTTTTCCCAATTGCACCAGTACCAATAATTCCTATGGTCTTTCCATAGAGATCAGTGCCCATAAGACCCTCAGGATAAAATGACCCTCCCTTCACTCTCGTAATTCCTCCATATAATTTTCGAGATAACGCAAGAAGAAGGGAGAATGTAAATTCAGCAACCGAATGTTCTCCATACCCAGGAACTGTCGCGAGTGCTATGTTTTTTTCTTTAAGAAGAGGGAGATCAATGTGGTCATATCCAGTTGAACGAGTGGTTATAAGCTTCAAATCAGGTAATTGATTAAGTATTGTTTGATCAACTTTGGTATTTACAAAAATAGAAATACAATCAATTCCTTTTCCGTCCCACTTAGCCTCATGGAGATTTCCCTCTACAAATTGCACGTTATGTTCTAACAATAATTCTAAAGCAATGCGTTTTTCTTCTTCATTACGGTATGAAAAAAGTATATTCATACATACGAGTATACCATTGATGTTGCTCGCCATTTTAGAACCATTCCATGTATAATCACCTCATGAAGAAAATCCGAAACGTAATTCTTTTTTTACTATTTCTCTTCCCTATTTTTTCCCAAGCACAAAGTGCCCAAACGATTGAGGAGTACCACGGCACATGGAGAGCACAAGTGATTTCGGTAGTATCAGAAGAACGTATCCTTATTCCAGGAACCGATACAACTTCCACTATCCAAACCTTATCTGCTCAAATCCTTGATGGAGAACGGAAAGGAGATGTGATTGAAGTGCAAAATGACTTTCTTGAATTAGAAAAAGGCGACACGTTTTTTTTGGATTATTTAATTACAAAAAACGGAGAAGAAATCTATACCGTTTCTGATAAAGACAGGAGGCTACCCTTACTCTTTTTTGGAGCTCTGTTTGTTGCAACCATTCTTTTATTTGGAGGTCTCCAAGGACTTCGATCTCTCTTTGCATTATTTGGATCTCTCTTTGTGATTGGATACGTACTTATCCCTTCGCTCCTTGAAGGCTACCCTCCCGTAGCAACTAGCGTCATTATCGCAATTATTATTTTGTTTATTGGTATTTTTGTTACCCACGGCAGAAACAAAGAATCTCTCGTTGCTTTCATGGGAACTTGCAGTGCGGTACTAATCACTGGATTACTTGCAGTATACGCAGTTGATCTAAGTTCACTTTCTGGATTTGGAACAGATGAATCAGTATTTCTCAACATGAAAACCGATGGAAGACTCGATATTGCAGGACTTCTTTTAGGAGGAATTCTTATTGGTATTCTTGGAGTGCTCGATGATATTGCGGTTACTCAAGCGGCGGTTGTGCGCGAGCTCTTTCACACCGACCCGAGCCTTTCCCGAAAAGAAGTGTACAAAAAAGCACTCCGTGTCGGACGAGAGCATGTAGGGGCACTGGTTAACACCCTTGCCCTTGCTTATACCGGAACATCCCTTCCTCTTCTTCTCCTTTTTTATAATTCTGAAGCAAGTACCAGTATGCTTATAAATAGCGAAATATTTGCAACAGAAATTATCCGAACAATTATTGGCTCAATTGGACTTGTACTCACCGTACCAATCACAACAGGACTTGCTGTCTGGATGCTCAAAAATTATCAAGGAACCAGTTCTCATTCTCATCACCATCATCACTAATATGAAAAAAGCTATTATTATTTTTTTGAGTCTCATTGTTATTACAGTAATAATTCTGTTTACAAAAACAGAAACTCTAAATACCCAAAACATTCACACGGTAGATTTTGAAACAGAAACGATTTCCTTTGTAATACCTCAAGGATACTTTCTTGAAGAAAAAGAACTAGGAAATGGAGAAAGGAGGCATCTTTCTATTGCACTCACAGAAGACACTGAAGAAAATAAACTGATAAGAGAAGGAAAGGCTCCTGGAAGAGAAGGACCTGTCGCAATTACCCTTGATATATTTCAAAATCTTGAGCTTGTAAATGCCGAAACGTGGATTAAAACAAACAACTCCTCAAACTGGAAACTAGGAGAATCTCCTATTTCACCTGTATCTGTTGGAGAAAATACTGGATACGAATATGAATGGGACGGACTTTATAGAGCACGCAGTGTTGTGTTTATAAAAGATTCTATCGTTATTATGACGACCGTAACCTATATGGATAAAACAGAGCCAATTACAGAAATATTCAATACCCTCATATCAACTCTTTCATTTAACTCCCAATAATACTTGTACTCTTTTCTTGAAAATGGTATAAATTTTCTGCTAATAAAAAAACCTTGTCTATATCTGCACGCATCAATCATCAAATAAAAGCACCTGAAGTCCGCGTTATTGGACCCGAAGGAGAGAATTTTGGAGTCCTTTCGCTTTCAGATGCTCTTGAAAAAGCTCGTGAGTTCAACCTCGATTTAATTGAAGTATCACCGAACGCAAACCCTCCTATTACAAAAATTCAGGATTACGGGAAATATCTCTACACAGAAAATAAAAAACTAAAAGCAAACAAGTCCAAAGCTCATTCTGTTGAAGTAAAAAGCTTGCAGATAAAAATCGGAACCGGAGAAAACGATCTTGCCCTGAAAGCACGAAAGGCTTCTGAATGGCTCTCTGAGGGACATCGAATCAAACTCGACCTATTTCTCCCTGGTAGAGCCAAATATCTCGACCAAAAATTCCTTCAAGAAAGAATGGAAAGGTTCTTAAAGCTCATTTCCGAAGAACACCGAGTGGCCGAGCCACCCAAAAAGAGCCCTAAGGGACTTACTGCGATTATTGAGCGCGTTACCTTAAAAAGTGGGTCCTAAGCCTCTATATACTAGACAAAAGTCAGGAAATCAGTAATATAAAACCTCGATTGTCGAGCGACAATAAATAGCATGAAAACAAACAAGTCATACGCAAAAAGGCTAAAAGTCACTAAAAAAGGTACTGTTCTTGCGCGAAAGCCAGGTCAGAACCATTTCAACGCGAAAGAAAGCCGAAGAAGCCAGCAAAAGAAGAAGCGAATGAATGATTTTGCTATTTCTAACAAAGCTCGTACTCGCCTACTCGTAAACCTATAATCCCATGACAAGAGTAAAGAAAGGTGTAAATGCACTTAAAACACGCAGAAACATATTAAAACAAGTTAAAGGATACCGATTTGGACGCGGAACGAAAGAGCGCCAAGCTAACGAAGCGATCTTCCACGCTGGAACTTATGCTTTTGCCCACCGAAGAGATAAGAAAGGAGACTTCCGAAGACTCTGGAATGTACGTATTAACGCAGGACTAAGACCTCTCGGACACTCATACAGCAAATTCATTGGAGCTTTGAAAAAGCACAATATTGATCTCAACCGAAAGGTACTGTCAGAAATGGCTCACGAAAATCCACAAACGTTTAAAAACATTGTAGAGAAAGTTATGTAATAAAAAATCCTCCTTCTGGAGGATTTTTTATTCTAACATTACAGTATCTCCTTTTTGTGGCACAACTGCGTGCAATCCT
>CAYVKU010000011.1:22293-22505 GCA_964452305.1 uncultured Candidatus Saccharibacteria bacterium
TCCTAATTCTGCCCGAATTTTTTGCGCTAAATAAGTAGCGGATTTCATCTCCCCCATAGCGATAAATACTTTTTTTAAGGGACCTTCTGAAACAGCTTTTACAAACTCTAAAAGACTTTGTGAATCTTTGTGTCCTGAATATCCTCCAATCTGGACAACGTGAGCTTTCACTTCAACAGGAATATCGTCAATCACAAGATTTTTTACCCCTT
>CAYVKU010000012.1:0-16014 GCA_964452305.1 uncultured Candidatus Saccharibacteria bacterium
CAAAAATAACTATGAGTGCAACAACAAGGAATGCGATGTAAAGCGGAATTTGAGACACATCAAACGCAAACAAAGTCTGCCCTACCACCTGAGGAAGAGTTGAAACGATTCCTGCAAATATAATGAGAGATGTTCCGTTTCCAATACCATATTCAGTCATCAGTTCACCAAGCCACATAACAAGAATTGCACCTGCAGCAAGAACGAGAATATTCACAACCATGTCCATGCCTTGAAGTGGAGCGATAACCCCTTGTCGAGCAAATAGCGTAAGAAACCCAAATGCTTGAATCAAAGAAAGCGGCACAGTGAGCATTCGTGAATACTGTGAAAATTTCTTCCGTCCAATATCACCTTCTTCTTGAAGCATTTGCTTCATACGAGGAGAAAGAATAGTGAGGAGCTGCATAATAATCGATGCAGTAATATACGGCCCTACTCCGAGCATGATGATTGAGAGATTTGAAAAACCTCCTCCTGAAAAAAGATTGAGAAGCCCAAGAAAATCATTACCAGAAAAATAACTCTGAAGTCGATCACTATCAATTCCAGGCATTGGAATGACAGAAAGCAAACGATAGAGGAACAAAGCACCGAGTACAAAAAGTACTCTGCGACGAAGTGTAGAGTCGCCCCATACTAATCTGATTTTTTCAATAAGGGCTTTCATGTGTATATACAATAAAATTAGACTACCGATCCACCCACTGACTCAATTTTTTCTTTCGCAGAAAGAGAAACTTCACATCCTTCTACGGTAACTTTTTTTGTTATTTCACCACTTGCTAAAATTTTCACGAAAGGAAGTTTTCCTCCTGTCTTTACAATAATACCTTTAGCAAAGAGAGTTTTTGGACGGACAACTTCCACTGCCCCAAAGACTGACTCAATGAGAGAAAGGTTAATAGCTTTTGCATCTTTTTGAATACTCTTTAGCGATGAGACACCTCGGCCTCGCAATTTTGGAAAGCGTTTAATAACATCGCGCATTTCAGGTCGCTTTTTTCGTCCTGCACGTGCATTTTGCCCTTTTGTTCCCTTTCCAGAAGTTTTTCCACGTACACCTCCTCGCCCTACTTGTATAGAACGTTTATTTGGCGTTTTTCTTTTTAGTGTGTGTAATTGCATATTAGCGTTTTCGAGGTGATACTGCTGACAATTTTCTTAGAGCTTCAACTGTTGCTTTCGCAATGTTTGCTTTGTTTTTTGAACCTGAAAGAATTTTTGCGTTGATTGAATTGATGCCTGCGAGCTCAAGAACCATACGCGCAGAACTTCCTGCAAGAAGCCCTCTTCCAGGTGCTGGTTTTATCATAATATATGAACTTCCATACTTAGCAGTTGCCTCGTGAGGAATAGACATGGTCTTTGTGGTTTGCACCGTGATCATGTTTTTCTTTGCATCTCGAAGTGCTTTATCGATTGCAAGCGGAGTGTCCCCTGCTTTTCCTTGTCCAACTCCAACCATTCCCTTTCTGTTCCCTGCAACAAGAGTAACTGAGAAGCTAAAACGTCGTCCTCCAGCAACAACACGAGTTACTCGGCGAATAGAAACTGTCTTTTGATCAAACTCAGATCGAGGTCGAGCTCCTCCTTTTGAAGAAGGTTTTCGAGGGTTCTTTTTCATGTCGCCCCGACCTTTTCTTTGAAAAGGCTTCGCGTCTCCACGAGAAATATCTCCTGATACTCCTTCAGGTGTTGTTTGTTCTACTGTTGGTACTGCTGTTTCGTCTTGCATAAAATTAAAATTGAAGTCCTGCTTCTCGTGCACCTTCCGCTACCGCTTGCACCTTACCTGTATAAATATATCCACCTCGATCAAATACTACTTTTGAAACACCTTTTGCAAGAAGTGCTTTAGCAACTTCCATTCCAAGCGCTCGAGCTTTTTCCATCTCAGTTCCCTTTTTCATAAGCTGAGTAGTTCCAGATACGAGAGTGTTTCCCATCTCATCGTTAATAACTTGTGCTGAGATAGATGTATTTGACTTAAAAATAGAAAGTCGTGGACGATCTGCTGTACCAGAAACTTTTGCTCGAATTCGAGCTTTTCTACGCAATCTTTTTTGTGCTTTAAGTTGTGTCTGTTTCATTGTGGCTTATGCAGATTTTTTACCTTGCTTCATCTTTATCACTTCTCCTTCATATCGAAATCCTTTTCCTTTGTAAGGCTCTGGTTTCTTAAGAGCTCGAACTTTTGCAATAAATTCTCCTACCAACTCTTTATTTATACCGGAAACAGTAAGAGTTCCTTTTTCAACTACTGCAGTAAGACCTTCTGGAATAGGTACTGTGACAGGATGAGAAAACCCAAGTGACATAGAAAGATCTGATCCTTTTACTTCCATTTTGAATCCAATTCCTTCAAGAATCAACTTCTTTTGAAAAGTTTTTTGCACCCCAGAAACCATGTTCTCCAAATGAGATGCGTATGTTCCCCAAAGAGCTTTTGCTTCGAGAGAACTTTGTAAAGGAGAGACAGTTGCTACCCCTCCTTCTACGTTAATAGAAACTTCTGGTCGAATCGATCGAGTAAGAGTTCCGAGAGGTCCTTTCACAGTTAATACACCGTCCTGTATAAGAACTTCGACTCCTGCTGGTATAGTTACTGGTTTTTTTCCGACTCGTGTTAATTTGTACATCAGTTACCAAGTCCATATTGACATAGTGATTACCAAATTTCAAACAATGACTCTCCTCCAATTTTTTCTTTTCGAGCCTCGTCTCCTGTGCGAATACCCTTAGGAGTAGTGAGAACGAGCATTCCGAATCCATTTTTTACTCGGCGAATATCTTTTGCAGAAACATACATACGTCGAGAAGGTTTAGAAATTCTTCGAGCGTCTGTAATACGTGGGTTGTCGTTTGGATACAGAAGGTTTACTTGAATAGATTTTGCAACTGTCTTACCTTTTTTCTCAAATGAACCGATGAAACCTTCTTTTTCAAGTACTGAACAGATTTCTTCTTTAATTTTTGAATAAGGGAAAGAAACAGTATCTTTTCGTGATACTCCCGCATTTTTCAAACGAATAATCATGTCGCCGATTGGATCTGTCATATTACCAAGATGATTTCTTTATTCCAGGAACCTTGCCTTCGTTTGCAAGTTCTCGGAAGCAAATTCGGCAGAGATCGAAATCTCTCATATAGCCACGCTTTCTCCCACATCGGAAACAACGTCGAACTACTCTCGAAGAGTATTTCGGTGTTCTTTGTGATCGTGCGATGACTGATTTCTTTGCCATTTGATTAAAACAAAATAAAACAGCTCTTAGAAAGCTTGGGCTACATCCTAACAAGCACCCCTCCTATTGTCAACAAAAAATGAGCTTATTTTTAGCCATGCTATTCCTCGTATACAACAATGCGTTGGCATTTCAATACATAAAAAAGGAAACCTCTGCACAAGAAAAGAATAGATTTGCCTAATATAAGAAAAAATGGCTCATATTAGCCATTAAACCGCGAAGGTACAGAGGGGAGAACGACATATCTATCGCATTCCAAGATTAGGTATAAAAAATACCTATTGCGATAGAAAAACACTGGAGAATACAAAAAACACCCCTTTGGGGTGTTTTTTATTTCACTGCATCCTTTTTGAATGGAAAACCGAGATATCGAAGATAAGCCTCTACCTCTTTCTTGTCCTTTGCTGTGGTTACTATAGTAACTGCAAGTCCGAATACATCTTTCAACTCTTCATCAGCAGCTTCTGGGAAAATCGTATGCTCTTTAATTCCAAGAGTGTAATTCCCCATTTCATCAACCGCCTTCAAACTAATACCTCGGAAGTCTTTTGTTCGAGGGAGAGCGATGTGAATCAACTTATCAAGAAAATCATACATTTGCTTTCCGCGAAGAGTAACATGGACTCCCACAGGGTCGCCTTGTCGGATTTTAAAATTAGCGATTGATTGCTTTGCTCCCTTAAGTGAAGGCTTTTGACCGGTAATTTTTGCAACACGATCGAGCGCAAGTTCAATCTTTTTCTTATCTCTAAATGACCCTACACCAGCGTTTATAGAAACCTTAACAATACGAGGTGCTTGCATAGGATTTTTATATCCCATTGTGTCTTTGAGCGCATCAAATGCTTTTTTTGTTTTTTGTTGAAGTGTGTTCATACTTATGAAGAAAGAGTGCTACCGCTTTTTTTTGCAATACGAACTTTTTTATCCCCTTTCATAGCGTATCCGACCCGTGATCGCTTTTCTTTTCCGTCTACAATCATGACATTTGATACGTGAAAAGGAGCTGCTTGATCAACAATTTGACCCTTTTGATTATTGCGACTTGCGCGCTTGTGAACTTTTTTGATATTTATTCCTTCCACAATCACTTTTTGGTCACGTGGAAAAGCTCGAAGGACCTTACCGGTTTTTCCTTTGTCCTTTCCTGAAATCACTATTACGTTGTCATCCTTTCTAATTTTCATTGTCGTTATACTACTTCTGGTGCAAGAGAGATAATTTGTTGATACCCCATTTCTGCAAGTTCACGTGGAATAGGTCCGAATACACGACCAGCGATTGGCTCGTGTTTTGTCTTATCAACAATAACCACAGCATTTTCATCAAATCGTACGTATGAACCATCAGCTCGACGAAATGGATATTTTTGTCTTGCTACTACTGCATACAATACATCTTTTTTCTTAATAGATTTTCGTGGTTGAGCAACTTGTACTGAAAGCACTACGATATCACCAATTTGTGCATATCGTTTCTTAGAACCACCAAGAACCTTAAAGATGCGTCCGATCTTTGCTCCTGAGTTATCCGCTATTTTTACTATTGATCTTGGTTGAATCATGTTATTTCTGTACTACCACAAAACGCTTATCTTTTGAAATAGGTCTTGTCTCTTGAATGAATGTAATTGCCCCTTCTGACAAGGTATTACCTGCATCATGAGCTTTGATATTTTTTCGAAGACGAATGTATTTTTTATATCGAGGATGTTTTTCATATCGCTCAATACGAACAACCACCGTGTCTTTCATTTTATTTGAAACAACGACGCCTTTGAGCACCTTTCCTTTTGTATTTTTTTGTGTGGTTTCCTTTTTCATAAATATTATGATCGGATATCTCGAAGCGAGAGTTCTGTTTTAATGCGAGCGATATCTTTTCGAATTGCTCTTCCCTCACGCACATTTCGGGTTTTAGAACCTGAAACTCCAAATCGAAATACTCGAAGTGCGTCTTCTTTTTCAGAAAGAAGCTTGAAGAGATCTGTATCTTTTTTTTCTTTGATATCTTTCATATTAATTTCGAGCAACTATTTTCGTTTTAAGAGGGAGTTTGGTTCCCGCTTTTCGAAGAGCTTCTCGCGCTTCTGCTTCACCGACGCCATCAACTTCAAACAATACGCGTCCTGGTTTTACTGGAGCACAGTATCCCTGAAGGTCTCCTTTTCCTTTTCCTAGTTTTACCTCGGCAGGTTTCGAAGTATACGGCATATCTGGAAAAATGCGAATCCATACCTTCCCTGTTTTTCCTACTGAACGAGAGATTACTTTTCGAGCAGCTTCGATTTGATTTGATCGAATACGAGCATACTCAACAGCTTTGAGTCCGAAAGATCCGAAAGATACTTCTATTCCACGAGTAGCAACCCCAATCTTATTAGGATTCTTTCTCATCGTATGCCATTTTCGGTGTTTAACTTTTTTAGGGAAAAGCATGGTAGTGAAATTATTCGGTTACTTTCGAAAACACATCTCCTTTATAAATCCACACTTTGATTCCAATTTTTCCGTAAGGAAGTCTTGCTTCATAGTGAGCATAGTCAACATCCGCTCGGAATGTTTGCAAAGGGATTCGTCCAAGCTTTCTTGTCTCTGAACGTGCGATAGAAGCACCTCCCAATCGTCCTCCCACAGTAATTTTCACTCCTTTCACATCTCGATTTGCCATAACTTTCTCAACTATCTGTTTTGAGATTCTTCGATACGGCATTCGTTTTTCAAGACCTTCAGCAACCATTTGCGCAACAATCATTGCATTTGATTCTGGAGACTTAATTTCTCGAACATCAATTTTTAATTCTTCTTTAGGGTTGAGTACACCTTTTTTTGCAAGAACAGAAACAAGCTCGTCGCGAAGCTTTACTGCACCTTCTCCACTTCGTCCAATGATTACACCCGGGCGAGATGTTTCGATAATCACTCGGAGCATCTTTTCATTGCGCTCAATTTCAATCTGACTTACAAAACTACCACGGAGCTTCTTTTCAAGAAATTCACGGATAACAAGATCACCTCGAAGGAAATCGATATATTTATTCTTTGCACCAAACCAGCGACTTTTCCAATCGCGAATGATACCAAGTCTATGTGCGTATGGGTGAACTGTGTGTGACATAAAATCATTTTGTATTCTTTGCTTTTGTAGCCTTTTTTGTTTTTGGAAGTGAAACTGGCTCAGCAAGAGTTACTTTCACATGACTTGTTCGTTTTCGTAATATAGAAGCACGACCTCGTGATGCAGGAAGTCTTCGGTATAAAATTCTTCCATTGTCGACTCGGAATTCTTTAATAACCAAAGAATCAACATCAATGTTTTTTGCAGCTGCGTTTGCAACTGCTGATTCCAACAGTTTTTGAAGAGGGAGAGCTGCTCTTTTTGGTACAAAACTTAAATCAATAAGCGCATCATTTACTCGCTTCCCTCTCATAGCATTTACAACAACCCTCACCTTTCGAGGTGACTGTCGGTAATCAGAAAGTTGTGCGGTAATGACTGACATGTGAATTATTTCTTAGCAGTAGTTGAAGCTTTTGCAGCTTGTGCAGCAGCGATTTCGGACTCCTTCTTCTTCTGTTCAAGCTCCTTCTGCATCTTTCCTCCGTGTTTAATAAACTTACGAGTGAGAGAAAATTCTCCAAGTCGGTGTCCAACCATATCTTCAGTAACAAAAACTTCAATATGATCTTTACCGTTATGTACACCGAAAGTGAAACCAACCATCTCAGGAGCGATTTGACTGTCTCGTGCCCATGTCTTAATCACACCAGTTTGCTCTGGTTTCTTTCCGTCAATCTTTTTCAAGAGACGCTCGTATACATATGGACCTTTTTTAGCTGATCGTGTCATTGGTGAACCGCAAATGCGGAAATAAAAGAAGCTCCACAGAGCTTGGCAGAAATACTAACAGAATAGAAAGTAAAGTCAACAGAATAGACTCATTTTTACCCAAATACCCCAAATATTGCCTTTCTATAGACACAAAAGCCCCGTAGCAGGAATTGCTACGGGGCAAAAACGGAGTCAGACAAGGTGAGTGATTCTCCCCTTTCTTGTCTGAGTCGAATACGTTATTCTCACAATTTCTTTGCGGTCAGACGATGGGTTGTTGACCCACCATCCTCCAACAATGAAATCGTCTCCTGATTCTCCGACACATTCAATCTGTCTCACCGCAAGGTGCAGATTGACAGAAAGACCTCGCACAGAGAAAGAAACGGGAGACTTGTGAGAGAAATCGAGCTCTCCAAGCATACCAATGAGCTGTTTCTTCCCAGGGCCATTCACGATGGAAAGAAATGGGGCGGAGTGATCGTTTGCCATACGGCCTCCTTATAAAGAACAATTCTCTGGAAAGGCCAGAGTCCTGATAGAGCTTTCGCTCTCACCCAATACATACATATCGGGAATTTAATATAATTATACCATATATAATACAAAAAGCAAGTATATGAATAGGCACAAAAAAGCCCTTTACTAAGGGCTTTTTTGTTATTTCTTGCCAACTTTTCGGCGTCGAACGATAAATTTGTTTGAGTATTTCTTTGGAGTTCTTGTTTTCTGTCCTTTTCCAGTTGGTCGTCCTGTGAAGCTCTTTGCTCTTCGTGTACCTCGTCCTTGTCGGCCTTCTCCTCCTCCGTATGGGTGGTCTACTGGGTTCATCGCTGTACCACGCACAGTAGGCCGAATACCGAGCCATCGACTTCGTCCTGCCTTTCCGAGATTTACGAGGCGGTTTTCGTCGTTAGACACCTCTCCTACTGTTGCAAAGCAATTTTCCGATACTTTTCGAACTTCAGATGAAGGCATTTTTAAGTCTACGTATCCTGCATCCTTCGCAATTACTTCAATGTAATTTCCTGCAGAACGACCAAGTTTAGCACCGCCTTTTGGTTTCAATTCTACGTTGTATACAAATGTTCCGACAGTGATTGCTTTAAGAGGCATTCTATTCCCCATTTCAAGAGGGGCTTCTTGTGCAGTGATGAATGTATCACCTACTCTTGCCCCTTTTGGAATAAGAATATATCGCTTCTCTCCATCTCGATATGCCACAAGACCAATGAAGCCACTTCGGTTTGGATCATATTCAACCGTTTTGATTGTGTAAGGAATGTTGAGTTTGTCGTATACGAAATCGATATCTCGGAACAATCTCTTATGTCCGCCTCCTTTATGACGTGTGGTGATACGTCCGTGATGATTTCGCCCTACTGCACGCTTAAAACCTTTTGTAAGCGCCTTTGTAGGGTTCTTTTCAGTAACAATCTTCGTGTAGTCAATCGAAGACATGTTACGTCGTGATGGAGTTGATGGGTGAAATTTTTTCATATTATACAAATGCTATCGTATCTCCTTTCTTTAGATACACGTAGGCTTTTTTCCCTCGTGCAGTAGAACCGTATTTTCCTCGAACAAACACTTCTTTCGACTTCACTGGCACTGTGCGAACCTTAAGAGGAGTTACTCCATAGAGCACTTCAACTGCGTGTGCAATCTCCCCTTTAGTCGCATCGATTTCTACATTGAAAAGGTATGCATTATGTTTCTGCATTACATCAGTGCCTTTCTCCGTAATACGAGGACGTACAATAGTTCGGTACGTTTTTGGAGTGATATTCTTTTGTACTTTTTTTGTAGCCATATTACTTTGTTTTTGCACGTGCCTTTGTTACTTTTTTCTTAGGTGCAGTTTCCTTTTTTACTGCTTTTGATTCTCCGAGCTTTGAAGCGATGAATTTCAATGACTCTTCAGGAGCAACAAATACCACATGACGCATATTCATAAGCGTCACTGGGTTTATTGTGCGAGTTTCTTCAAGAGACACGTGACCGATGTTTCGGAAACTGTGTTTCAAAGAATTCGGAAGTTCTGGAGCAAGCATATACAGTGCATTTTTCTTTCGAAGAAGCGCTGTATCTAATCCAGGAACCTTAGAAAGAGTACCAAGAACCGCCATAGCTCCCTTTGTTTTTGATTCAGCAAGAGTAATTTCATCGATAAAAGTAACTTCTCCATCCTTGAATTTCTTCGAAAGAATTGTGAAGAGAGCTTTCGCTTTCATCTTCTTATTTACTTTTCGATCGTAGTTCTTGTCATTTCGAGGACCATGAGCAACACCTCCACCAACCCAAATCGGTGATCTTCGAGAACCGTGACGAGCCTGTCCAGTTCCTTTTTGTTTCCATGGTTTTTTTCCTCCACCACGAACTTCTCCTCGAGTTTTTGTATGTGCAACTGGTGTTCTTGATGAAGAGAGCATTGATGTCACCACTTGGTGAACAAGGTCGGCATTCCAAGGCAAACCAAATACGTGAGCAGGAAGTGAAATAGTTCCCTTTGCTTCTCCTTTTTGGTTGTAAACTTTTGTTTCCATATTATCCTCGGATTTCAACTAATGTTCCCTTTCTTCCAGGAACAGCACCTGTTACCAAAAGAGTATTTGTTGCTTCATCAACTTGCAACACTTTTACATTTCGAACAGTGATACGATCGCTTCCTGTTCGTCCTGCCATGCGCATATTCTTTGGAACACGACCTCCATTTCTCACACCTCCAGAAATAGAACCTGGTTCACGTTCTGAGTGCTTTTGACCGTGTGATCGTGGTCCTCCAGCGAATCCATGACGCTTTACTACACCTTGGAATCCTTTTCCTTTCGATGTCGCAGAGATAGTGATCACGTCACCAGGAGCAAATGAAGAAACGGTAATCGTATCTCCTACAGTATTTCCAGAAGTGCGAAATTCTTTTAGATGAGCGTACGCACCTCCTTTCATGTGACCTTTGAGAGATTTAGAAAGTCGTTTTTCTTTACGTGTACCGAAGCCAACCTGAACAGCTTCATATCCATCAGTATCTTTTGTTTTTACCTGAGTAACAACAACAGGACCAGCAGTGAGGATAGTTGCAGGCGAAACCTTGCCTTCTTCATTGAAGACTTGGGTCATTGATTCTTTTTTTGCAAGAATGAATTTCATGTTTCGGAAACGAGGTCGGCTCAATACTACTGATTTTTTGTTACTTGTCTAGAGAAATTGACGTTTAATGAGAAACTCTCGCTCTCGCGAGAGAATCTCATGGAAAATTATTCCCTACATCAACTTCACGTCGATATTTACTCCAGATGGCAACGATAGATTGGTAAGGGATTCAATAAGCTTCGGTGTCGGGTTTACGATATCAATGAGACGCTTGTGAATTCGCATTTCAAACTGCTCTCGCGCATTTTTGAATACGAACGAAGCTCTGTTCACTGTATATTTCTTGATTTCCGTAGGAAGTGGGATAGGTCCCAAAACCTCACCGTCATAGCGCAAAGCTGTGTCGATAATTTGTTTAACCGATACATCAAGAATTTTGTACTCGTATGCTCGGACACGGATTCGGAGTCGAGATACGCCTCCTTGTGAAGCTTTTGCTTTTGATGCCTTTGGTGCTTTTTTTGCTGTGTCTTTAGTCATGTGAGTACACTAATCGAAAGTACTAGGCAGTGATCTTAGTTACAACTCCCGCACCTACAGTCTTTCCTCCTTCGCGAATAGCGAATTTAGTTTGATCTTCAAGGGCAACTGGAGCAACAAGTTTCACTTTAAATGTTGCAGTATCACCTGGCATGATCATTTCTACTCCATCAGCAAGAGTTACTTCTCCTGTTACGTCTGTAGTTCGGATGTAGAATTGTGGCTTGTATCCAGTAAAGAATGGAGTGTGTCGTCCTCCTTCTTCTTTCTTCAAGATGTACACTTCTGCTTCGAAATCAGTGTGTGGAGTAACTGATCCTGGTTTTGCAAGAACTTGTCCTCTTGTGATGTCTTCTTTCTTAAGACCTCGAACGAGAATACCAGCGTTGTCTCCTGCCATTCCTGAATCAAGTGACTTGTTAAACATTTCGATTCCAGTAACAGTAGTTTTTGCTGTGTCTTTAAGACCAATGATTTCTACTTCTTCACCAACTTTGATTTGACCACGTTCAATACGTCCGGTAACCACTGTTCCTCGTCCTTCAATTGAGAAGATGTCTTCAACTGGCATAAGGAATGGTTTGTCTACTTCACGAGCTGGAAGTGGAATGTAGGTATCAAGTGCATTTGCAAGATCAAGAACAGCTTTTGACCATTCATCATCTGTGCCAGTAGCTTCAAGAGCCTTAAGGCCTGAACCTCGAATCACTGGAGCGTCTTTGTCGAATCCTTGCTTAGCGAGGAGTTCTCGAACTTCTTCTTCAACAAGGTCAATCAATTCCTTATCTGGAACCATGTCACACTTGTTTAGGAATACAATGATCTTTGGCACTCCTACTTGTTTAGCAAGAAGCACGTGCTCACGTGTTTGTGGCATCACACCGTCTGTAGCTGCAACAACGAGGATAGCTCCGTCCATTTGAGCAGCACCAGTGATCATGTTTTTAATGTAGTCAGCGTGACCAGGCGCATCGATGTGAGCGTAGTGTCGTGCTGTTGTTTCGTACTCGTTGTGAGAAAGCGAAATGGTAATACCACGTGCTTTTTCTTCAGGAGCTTTATCGATATCATCAACGTTCTTAATAGAAGCTGACATACCAGCGCGATTCAAAACATTCAAAATCGCAGCTGTAAGGGTTGTTTTGCCGTGGTCAACGTGGCCAATTGTACCTACGTTTACGTGTGGCTTTGAACGATCAAAATTTGCCATAAGTGTTGTGTACTTACTTGATTAAGCTCGCCGCGCGAGAGTTGGGCGGACCCAATCAACTAAGAATTAAAATGAATAATACCTACGTTTTGCATACCAAAATAAAAAGGCGCAAAAAGCGTGACAACAATACTACCAGAGAGAGGCGGAGAGTCAAGGATTTTGTTATGGCACAACGAACTCCTCTCGAATAAAGAACAGAGAGTCACGGAAAGAACGGGCAAACCGCACTCACCATTCATCGTTTTTTACTCACAAAAAATCCCCGAATTCGGGGATTTTTTGTTATTTTCGTGATTCTACAATAGTTGTGGCAACATTTGGAGGGACGATTGCATAGTGATCGAACTCCATAGTTGATGATCCGCGTCCTTCTGTCATAGAACGAAGGCTCGTTACATAACCGAACATTTCAGAAAGAGGCACTTTTGCACGAATCACCTTAAGTTCCCCTCTTTCATCCATTCCTTCCACCTGTCCTCGCTTTGAAGAAAGGTTTCCTGTGATATCACCCATGAATTTATCTGGTACCACTACTTCAACACGCATAATTGGTTCCAAAATAACCGGTTTTGCCTTCTTTGCAGCTTCTTGAAACGCTTGAGACGCAGCAATTTTGTATGCAATTTCTGATGAGTCTACATCGTGATACGAACCGAATGTAAGCTCACAAGAGATATCTGTCATTTTAAATCCAGCAACAATTCCACGATCCATTGCTTCGCGAACACCTTTCTCTACCGCAGGAATAAACTCTTGAGGAATAACACCTCCTTTGATTGAATCAATAAATTCGAAACCTTCCTCTCGATGTACGTTCTTCGGTACTTTCTCTTCTGGGTCAATTTGAGGAAGTGGTTTGATTTTAATCTTTACGTGACCGTATTGACCTTTACCTCCTGTTTGTTTGATGTATTTATTTTCGACTTCAGCTTCTCCGGTAATAGTTTCTTTATATGCCACTTGCGGCTTTCCAACGTTTGCCTCAACACCGAATTCACGCTTCATACGATCTACGAGAATTTCAAGGTGAAGCTCTCCCATTCCTCGCATCACAGTCTCCCCTGTTTCTTGATCAGATTCAATTCTAAATGTCGGATCTTCATCAGAGAGACGCTTGAGAGCCATACCCATCTTTTCTTGATCAGCTTTTGTTTTTGGTTCAATACGAAGAGAAATAACTGGCTCTGGGAATACAATTTGGTCAAGTACGATTGGCTTTGCTTCATCACAGAAAGTGTGTGATGTTTTTGCATCTTTAAGACCCACCGCTGCGGCAATTTCTCCTGCAAACACTTTCTTCACTTCTTCTCGTTGATTCGCTTGAAGACGTACGATACGGCCAAGGCGCTCTTTGTTTCCTGTGGTTGAGTTATAAATATAGCTTCCTGATTCTACTGAACCTGAATACACACGGAAGAATGTGAGCTGTCCTACGAATGGATCTGCTTGAAGCTTGAATGCAAGAGCAGCAAATGGTTCGCTGTCTGATGCATTGCGCACAATCTCTTCTCCGGTATTTGGATCAATACCTTTTACTGGAGGAATATCGAGAGGAGATGGAAGATAATCAACCACTGCATCCAATACAAGTTGTACTCCTTTGTTTTTAAGCGCTGAACCAGTGAATACTGGGAAAATTTTATTCTCAATAACTGCTTTTCGAAGCGTTGCTTTCAATACATCGAGAGAAAATTCTTTCCCTTCGAGATATTCATTCATAAGCGCGTCATCATTTTCTACGATTCGCTCGATCAACTCTGCACGATAGGTTTCAGCTTGAGCTTGATATTCTGATGGAATATCTTTTTCCACCACTTGATTCCCCATAGTTCCCTCGAAGGCATACATCTTCATCTTCATAAGATCGATCACTCCTTCGTGCTTGTCTTCTTCTCCTACCGGAATCTGCATTCGCACCGCTTTTTTTGAAAGTCGATCTTGAATTGATTTATATGAACGCTCAAATGATGCTCCTGTTCGGTCGAGCTTATTGATGAAACACACCCGTGGTACATGAGCTTCTTCAGCATAGCGCCAGTTTGTTTCTGATTGAGGTTCTACTCCAGCAACACCGTCAAACACAACCACAGCACCGTCTAGCACTCGGAGAGAACGCTTTACTTCTACGGTAAAGTCGATGTGTCCAGGAGTATCGATCACGTTAAATCGATATTTGTTTTCTTTCTTGTTTCGAAGCTCATCTGAAAGATACGTAGGGCCCCAAAAACAGGTAATCGCCGCAGCGGTGATGGTGATTCCGCGCTCTTTTTCCTGCTCCATCCAGTCAGTTGTGGTTTCACCTTCGTGAACTTCACCGATCTTGTGTTGAGCACCTGTGTAATACAAAACGCGCTCTGATGTCGTAGTTTTCCCAGCATCAACGTGCGCAACGATACCAAAGTTTCTTACTCTCTCTAACGGATAATCTCTTTCCATAAATAAACAGTTATTAGTGCTTAAGTGCCTATGTTAAATAAAAATAGCAGTCCCCTGCCAATTGCGCTTCAGGATACAGGAAATGATACGTATTGGCAACAAAAAAGCGAAGATATGTCCCTCTCTTCGCTTTCTACCCTCACACTCCATGTTGCTCCTTTGGAATAGGTCCGAACATTGCTCCGGAAAGTTCCGAAACATGAATGTAAACCTTCCTTTGATTTTTATCTATAACGGAAAATCCTCCGAAATCCATAAAACCTTCACCTGCAATAAACACCCCTTCAATTTCAGGCCCAATATTATATTGAGATTGAATTTGATGAGGGATATCTTTCAACAGATACCGCTTGTGATGTACCAACTCTGCCGACATATACCCTCCGCTTGAGAGAAAGGGATGAACTGCTATCCAAATACTATACGCAAACATCTAAAAAGCAATATTCGAAAACCCCCGTCGCGAAACGCGACGGGGGTTATTCATATATATTTACAAAAAATTAGTCTTTACCAAGCAAAATGGGCAAATGCTTTGTTTGCTTCTGCCATCTTGTGAGTGTTTTCTCGCTTCTTCACCGCTTCTCCTTCGTTCTTTGAAGCAAGGATGATTTCTTCAGCAAGTTTCTCATGCATAGGCATCCCTTTTCGTGATCTTGCGGCACCAATAATCCACTTTAGAGCAAGAGCAAGCTTTCTTTCTGGTCGTACTTCTCGAGGAACTTGGTAGTTTGCTCCTCCTACTCGTCGTGAACGTACTTCCATCAAAGGTCCTGTGTTCTTAAGGGCAAGATCAAATACTTCAATAGGATCGGTATTTGTTTTTTCTTTCACAATATCAAGTGCTTTGTACACGATATTTCGAGCTGTATTTTTCTTACCCTCGAGCATTGAGTAGTTGATAAGCTTACCAATCTTTACTGATTGATAGACTGAATCTGGGAGCACTGGTTTTCGATTTTTTACCTTTCTTCGCATAGGAGACTATTGTTATTTAGCTTTTGGGCGCTTATTACCGTACTGACTGCGTCCTTTTCGTCGACTTTCAACACCAGCAGCGTCAAGAACACCACGAACTACAGAGTATCGAAGACCTACGTCTTTTACTCGACCTCCTTTAATAACCACCACTGAGTGCTCTTGGAGGTTGTGCCCCATACCTGGAATGTATGCTGTTACTTCCATGCCGTTTGTAAGACGAACACGGGCAATTTTTCGAATCGCTGAGTTTGGTTTCTTAGGAGTCTTTGTTGTCACCTTCGTACAAGTACCTCGTTTAAAAGGAGAATCGTAAAATACTGGGCGGTTCTTAATCGTGTTGAAACCACGAGTTAACGCAACCGACTTAGATTTTCGGCGAATTTGGTTTCTTTTTCGTTTTACTAACTGATTGATTGTTGCCATAGGCTCTAAACAAAAAATGCTTCCAAAAAGCAAGTGCCACATACTCTAATACATGCCTATAGAATTTGCAACCCTCTCGAGGCTATATTCCAGTGAAAAGTCGGAAAAAGAAGTACACGATAGGAGAAATCAGACCGAATGCAAAGAATACAAAGAAAAACACCAGGAAAAATCCGTAGGTCTCTAGAAATCTTCGAATCGGAGAATTCCAAGACAAACCAGCAAACAAGACCTTTGAGCCAT
>CAYVKU010000012.1:16101-17664 GCA_964452305.1 uncultured Candidatus Saccharibacteria bacterium
GCTTGCACAGATTGAAAGAAAAGCGTCCGAAAGCCCTAATGGGGTCGAAAAACGAATACAGAGGCTAAAAATGAAAGCAATAAGGATATTGGAGAATGGGCCTGCAAGCGCAATCAGCGCTTCACTCCACTTTCCGTTTCTTACATTATAGGGGTTATACGGCACCGGCTTTGCCCACCCAAAAATAAACCCTCCAAATTGATATGAAATAAACGGAATAAGGAGAGAACCGATGGGATCAATATGAACCAACGGGTTCAAGGTAAGTCTTCCTGCATATTTCGCCGTGCCATCTCCTTGCCAAAGTGCAGCATATCCATGAGCGACTTCATGAACAATAATAGACATAAGTAATATTGCGATACCAAATAAAGTTTCCATAGGTCTTGCCTTTTTACGCTCCTATGATAGCATGTGACCACATTTTTATGGCAAAAGTCTGCGCAATTACAAATAAGAGTTCTCAGGTAAGTGGAGGATACTCCAACCGAACTCGCGCTACTCAGTTCAACCCAACTGGTAAAGTACGCAAATATGCAAACCTTCAGAAGAAGCGTGTGTATGTTCCTGAGTTAAAAAAGACTGTCACTCTTACGCTCTCAACTCGCGCGATTAAAACAATCAACAAAAACGGAGCGTATAAAACACTAAAAAAAGCAGGGATTATCTAAACAAAAACCCCGTCGCTTACAAACGACGGGGTTTTTGTTTGTTTGACTTTTATAATGAAAAGAGAATAATCTTTCGAAGTTCTTTCAGTACTTTTTCACTTTCAAACCAAGAGGATACATGCGACAAGCCAGAGTGATGAGTCCTCCCTTGGCGGTGGGTGTCTTAGAGGCATACTATCGGAGGAAACCCGCTGTCATCAAAGTAAAATGTCAAGGTGAAGAATCTCGTTTTTACGAACTTTTTGTACTATCCTGCTCTAGTTACGGAAGATATAGAGCGTATAGCAAAAGAATAAAAGGATCTGGAGTATTACATAATTTCCGCGGAAAGGATGTTGCGGTAACATTTATCATGAGACCGAAAAATTCGGTTCTTTACTTCGAATAAATAGCGCTTCGGCGCTATTTTTGTTTGATAGATACCCCATCACTGAGAAGCGTTACTCTTCCCTCTTGGGTCGTAAGTATTTTTACACCGGCATCATTCAGTACAGAAAGTACATCGACATGTGGATGCCCGTACGCATTATCTTTTCCCGCGGAAATTACTGCGTACTGCGGTTTCACAAAATGAATAAATTCTTTACTTGTTGATGTTTTTGATCCGTGATGACCTACTTTTAATACTTCACAAGAAAGCTTTTCTTTATATTGCCCAATAAGATAGCGTTCAATTTTTTCTGGAGCATCTCCAGTAAAGAGCATGCATATCGATTTATATCGCAATATTCCCACAATAGAAGCATCATTCGTATCCATTCCACGAGGATCTCTATCAGGGAATAATACTTCAAACGTAGTTTCTCCTCCTAAATCAATAATTGTTCCTTTTCGTGCAAGAATTTCTTCTACTTCATGTATCGCAACAACCTGAAGAAGTGTTTCATCAAGC
>CAYVKU010000012.1:17700-20739 GCA_964452305.1 uncultured Candidatus Saccharibacteria bacterium
ACCACTGTGCACAAAATAATCGACTTCGTAGCGATTGAATACATCTCCTAATCCGTTAATGTGATCTTTATCAGGATGTGTCGCAAGTACCACATCAATTTTTCTATCAAACAGCTTCATCACAATTCCTAATTCACGAAGCACAGACCCATCGGGACCACCATCAATAAGAAGCTCTGTCCCTTTCGGAGAGCGAATGAGAATACTGTCCCCTTGTCCAATATCAAGAAATGAAACTGTTAACATTCCCGCATCTTTCTTATATTGCAGTATCAAAAAAAGAAGACACGCGAGAAGGAGAATGCTCGCAGATACCAAAATACGTATGCGAGTTTTCATGATTAGCATTATAATATGACTATTAATTACCTAGTAGCACTTATGCCTATCACATTCACCGAACAAACATTTACTATTCCAGAGCTTAAAGGAATTGGAGCAAAAAACATTGAAGAACATTTGAAGCTCTACGCTGGATATGTCAAAAACACAAATCATATCCTCACTACGATTGAAGAACTAAAACAAGATTCAAAAAAGAATGCGTACATTCTTGGAGAACTTCAAAGAAGATTTTCATTTGAATTCTGCGGAATGCGCAATCATGAATATTATTTCTCTTCGCTTGAAGGAGGTACTCAGGCAATTGATGAATCTGGGGCACTCCACACAAAAATATCCGAGCAGTACGGATCATTTGATAGTTTCTTAACCCAATTCAAAGCAACAGCACTGACTCGCGGTATTGGATGGGCAATTCTTTCATACGACAAGAAAACAGATAATCTTCTTATTCAGTGGGTGGACGAACAACACCTAGGACACCTCACTGGAATCTCATGGGTTCTTGGGATCGATATGTGGGAGCATGCATATGTATCAGACTATCATCCATCAGGAAAAGCAACTTATGTTGAAGACTTTTTCTCAAACCTTAACTGGAAAACAATCGAAGAAAATTTTGCACACGCACTCGAATAGAAGGAAATAATTTCCATATCCCCCATCCATACAAAAGGCACAGCATTCCAACAACCACAATGCTTGCATTCATTGACGCAAACGGAAGTGACGAGCTTATTTGTGCAACAAAAAATATATATACAGAAATAATCCATGCAAGGAATGCGAACGGAAGTGAAAAGAGTGGATGAATAAAAGAAATCATGCCGATTCCTATTACGATACACATCAAAGCTGGAATAAAAGGAAGAACAAGAATGTTTGGAACGAGTGCCCAAGGGGAAATCGTACCGACAGAATAAACGAGCAGTGGAAGCACTGCGACTTGAGCAGAAATGGTTGATGCTAAAACATCACGTATTCCATATTTTTCTGTTACAAAGAGCGACATACGCTCTATGCGTGGAGAAAGCCATATTAATCCGGCTGTTGCGAGAAAAGAAAGTTGAAATCCTAAATCATAATGAAGAAGTTTTGGATTAAAAAGAAGCATACACACACCAGTAAGAATAAATACTCTCCCAATTCCCCTTCTTCTTCCTACGATATTTGCAATGAGAACAAACAGTGACATGATTGTTGCACGAACAACACTTGCTCCTCCTCCTGCCATTATCGCAAAAAGCACAATAGATACCGAGGCAACAACTACTCTGGTATAGATAGAATATGATCGCAAAAGAAAAAAGATAATTGTTGCAACAAGAGTGAGGTTATATCCTGACAACACCACAATATGACTTATTCCTGCAGTACGAAACATGCGATCTCCTGCTTCACCGAGAGTGTTATCTGATCCAAATACAACTCCCGTTACAAACGTCGCATATGGCTCGTGAATAACCGTTTCAATATTACGAATAAAGGAATGTTTTACGGCAAATAAACTTGAGCGAAACCAGTTTCCGTTTCCTGTAGAAATTAATACTCCTTCTGCTCTATCAAGAATGAAGTAGATATCAAGACGAGAAAGGATGTTGTCATACGGTACAACTTTTCCTGAATCTGAAACAAAAGGTTCTGGCTTGCGCAGAATTCCTGTAAATATGACTTCGTCTCCGTAACGAAATTGTGGCAATCTTTCTGCGCGAACAATAAATCGTTCATCGTGTTTCGGCGAATATAATTCGTATTGAAACAAAGATCCTCTATCTCTTGGCTCTTCAACGATAATTCCTTCAACAGAAACAGTGTGAGAAACGTGTTCTGTAAGTTGCTTCGGTAATAATGCAATGTCTTTGATTTCATATCGCAATACTCCGCATGTCATTCCTACAAAAAACAAAGAGAGGAATACAAGCACACGCGAAGTGCGAGCATAAATGAAATACACACCATAGATAGAAAGAGCCATAACGAGAAAGAGAAGAGAAAAAGAAAAACCGGTATCGACGAGTGGAGATACGCCGATACCGGTTAACACACCGAGAAGCACGATATAGAGGGGGTGTTCTTTAGTTATTGTTTCCATTGATTGATAATGTCCGCCTCTTCTTCTTTTGTCATCGCTTTTTTGAAACGAGCACCGGAGACACCACGGACCCGATCTTCACATTCTTTCCACGTGTCGTGAGTCATGATACGCCCCTTCACCTCACTTACATATGAATAAGCAATCCCTTTGCGAGTAGATTTCTTTTTTGATGAACCCTCCGCATATTGCTTTGTCACAGAAAGATCAACAGAATATCCCTCTACAGAACCTTTATACAAAACAATAGCAGTCTCATCCGCAAAAGAAGTGGCAATCTCATCACACCGCTCATTTCCAGATACTCCAACATGTCCATGAACATGAACCCATGAAATTGTTTTTCCTTCCATTTCTTTTTGCAAAGATACCCATAAATCTTTATTGAGCACATCTTCTTTTGTTTTTGTTTTCCAACCATTTGCACTCCACCCGGATAGCCATTCAGTTGCACCACGAAGTACGTATCGGGAATCAGTGTGGATTGTGATGAGTGTATTTTTCTCTTGAGAAAGAGACCGCAGTGCTTCGATAACCGCGGTTAATTCCATTCGATTGTTAGTTGTATGATTTTCTCTCCCGCCCAGTTCGTAGACGTAAGTCCC
>CAYVKU010000012.1:20755-22044 GCA_964452305.1 uncultured Candidatus Saccharibacteria bacterium
ATCCGCCTCTTCCCGGATTTCCTCTCGATGCCCCATCAGTAAAAATACGAATCATATTCATATCTATATAATATCAGTGATTCTAATTCGTAATTCAGGAGCGCCTCTCCCAAAAGTAGACTTCTCCAACGTACCGATAACCACCCGTGTCTCTCCCACTTTCACAGGTCTTTCAAATGAATCGGGATGGGAAAAAAATTGGATTGCCTTCATGGTTTTTCCACTCAATGATTGAATCACTACTTCAAGATGATTTTTATCACCTCCAAACTGCTTGGTTTCTTTGATAACCACTGCAGGAAACGCAAATAACGGCTTTGGATTCCCTGTACCAAATGGTGCAAATGATTGCATCTGATCAAATAAACTCCAAGATATTTGTTCAATATCAAGCTCCATATCAACATGGTATATTTTTTCTTCCTGTATAGTTGCACTTTTTTGTAACACTTCATGAAGAAGATCTTCCACTGTATGGACTGAGTTTTTAGCAATCTCAAATCCACCAGCAAATGAATGTCCTCCATACTGAACAAACGCACCACTTGCACCATTCATAAGATCAATTAAATTGATATCTGCATATGACCGACAAGAACCTTTAAGAAGCGAACCTCCACCTTCTCCCCACAAAAACACAGGGCGTTTTACTTCCTCAACAAGAGAATTAGCAACTAATCCCAAGAGCGATGGTTTCCATTCAGGATTACCAAGAACCACTACGGAACGAAGGTTGTTATTTTTTTCTCGCTCTTTGATATGTTTTTTTGCTTCTTTTACCATTCCCGCAACAATTCCTTTCCTTTCATTATTTAATTTCTCAAGATGCTCAATTGCAGAATGTGCTTCTTCAATATTTTTTGCCCTTAATAACCTGACCGCATCAAGCGGATGACCCATTCGTGAAGCAGCGTTAATCCGAGGAGAGAAAGAAAACCCAATATCATCTTCATTTACAAAACGCTGATTGATTCGTAATTTTTTCCACAATTCCTGAAACCCAATACGCTGTGACTTCCGCAACACTTTCAGACCGAAATGTGCAAATACTCTATTTTCTCCGACAAGCGGAACCATATCTGAAATAGTCGCAACGCCCACTAAATCAAGAAACCATTTTTCATGTCCTTCTTTAAGTCCGAATCTATCTTTTGCTAAAATTCCTTGCACAAGCTTAAATGCCACCCCTGCCCCGCAAAGTATTTTTTCTGGATACAAGCATTCTTTTTGTTTCGGATTAAGAATTGCATATACATCTGGAATTATTTCGCCTGGTTCATGATGATCAG
>CAYVKU010000013.1:0-1543 GCA_964452305.1 uncultured Candidatus Saccharibacteria bacterium
GACGAGGGAATACCACTGGTACTGCACTTACATTCGTTGAGTAATATATAATCGTATTTCGTGCTTCATGTGATATGAAGAATCATTTTTCACTTCGTCACTTAGAAAAAGAAAAAGAACTTGCAAAGGCCATTAATAAATTCCATGGTAAAAGTTATTATTTTGCCACGGCATTTTTCCCTTCACATATACGGGATGCAATATATATTCTCTACGCTTTCTTTAGAGTTCCTGATGAAATAGTAGATACTGCTCATGCAAGCGATCTTCATACTGCAAAAAAAGAACTAGAGTTGTGGAAACAGCGCATGCATGAGGCATTCAGAAGCAAACATTCAGACGACCCTATTTTGTATGCAACTCAATATGTATTTCGAACATATTCTATTCCTGTAACGCACGCGGATAGTTTTATCGATGCGATGATTCTTGATACTGAAAAAAAACGATATGCCACATATGAAGAATTGTGTACGTATATGGACGGGTCTGCAGTTGCGGTTGGATACATTGTAAGTAGCGTCATTGGGTATTCGCAAGGAGCACTTCCGTTTGCAAAAGCACTTGGCGAAGCGATGCAACTTACAAATATCATTCGAGATGTAGAAGAGGATTTTGATACAAGAGATAGAATCTATATTCCAGAAGAAGATTTGCAGAAATATGGAGTTACGACAGAGATTGAAACGCATACAATGACTGATGCGTTCCGTGCGTGTATATTTTTTCAAATAAACAGAGCGAGGGAATTATATCGAATTGCAGAGCAAGGTATCCCGATGCTCGATAAAAAAGGAAGATTACCAGTACTTCTTGCACTCAGGTTATATGAGGGAATACTTGATGAAATAGAAGCGCATAATGGCGATGTGTTTATGAAGCGCCATCGTGTGCATTTTCTAAAAAAGATTTATTACACGATTTTTGCGATAATGGAGAGTATATGGATAAAAAAGTAATTGTTATTGGGGCGGGAATTGGCGGGCTAGGCGTTGCTTCGCTTCTTGCAAAAAAAGGCTATACAGTGACGATTGTTGAAAAGAATGAAATGGCGGGAGGAAAGGCTCGCGTGTTTTCTCAACAAGGATACACCTTTGATATGGGGCCTTCATGGTACATGATGCCTGATATTTTTGAAGAATATTTCTCTTTGTTGGGTGAAGATATTTATCAATATTTCACATTAGAGCGACTCGCTCCGTCTTATCGAGTGTTTATGAAAGGAGAGGGCACTCGTTACGATTTTTACTCTGATATAGAAAAAAATAGTAAAACTTTTGAATCAATAGAAAAAGGCTCATCAAGCGTACTTAAACAATTCCTCTCTCGCGCAGGGTATCAGTATTCAATTGCAAAAGAAGAGTTTATGTACAAAAACTACAATTCTCTTTTTGATTTTTTTAATTGGAGAGTGTTAAAAGAAGGTAGAAAACTCCCTCTGTTCAAAAAGATGAATGTCATTATTGAACGTTTATTTAAAAGTGAATTATTAAGAAAAGTATTGCAGTTTCAAACGGTACTTTTAGGAACTTCTCCGTATCAA
>CAYVKU010000013.1:1587-1868 GCA_964452305.1 uncultured Candidatus Saccharibacteria bacterium
CAGTTTGATGAATTACGCAGATTTTGTGCAGGGAGTTCATTATCCTAAAGGAGGAATTTACGAACTTATCAAAGCACTTGTTTCGGTGGCAGAAAAAAATCAGGTTACTATTTTGTACAACACTGAAGTAAATCATATCCTTGTAGAAAATGGAGAGGCTAAGGGGGTGGTATTACAAAATGGAGAAAAACTTTTTGCGGATTTGGTTGTTTCAAACGCTGAGTATGAACATACAGAACGAACGCTTCTTTCTCAAGAATATCGTCTAAGATACCAGATCC
>CAYVKU010000013.1:1896-5801 GCA_964452305.1 uncultured Candidatus Saccharibacteria bacterium
CATCAGATCTCATTATGTATTTAGGTGTGCGTGGGAAAGTAGATTCGTTGGCGCATCATAATCTTATTTTTTCTAAAGATTGGAAATTAAATTTCAAAGAAATTTTCGATGAGCCAAATTGGCCAACAGATCCTTCTATATATGTTTCCGCTCCGTCAAAAACAGACCCAACGGTTGCACCAGAGGGTAATGAAAATCTTTTTGTACTCGTACCAATTGCAGCGGGATTGTCGTATGACGAAGCGCAAATAGAATCTTATGCTGATTCTGTCATTCAAACATTGGAGAGTGTGATGGACATTCCAAATTTACGAGAGAGGATTGAATATAAACGTATTTATTCTGTAAAAGATTTTACGCGAGACTACCATGCCTATAAAGGTTCTGCTCTAGGACCCGCTCATACGCTCATGCAAACTGCATTTTTTAGACCAAATAATGTTAGTAAAAAAGTAAAACATCTGTATTTTGTAGGAGCGAGTACAAATCCTGGTATAGGTATGCCGATTTGTCTTATTTCAGCACAGATTGCATATAAGCGAATTCTTAATATCACCGATCCACATCCTCTTAAGAAACTGTAATCATTACAGTATTGGGAACAACGTAAGAAGCATCGCAAAAAATATAATCATTCCTGAAACAGTATTTAGTAGTGGGAAATAGGTATAAAGCTTATGAAGCTCCTCGTGAGTACGTGTTCGCAGAGAGAGTGCCATGAGAAACATGTACAGAGTTGAAAGTATGATGGAGATACTTCCAATGTAAGGAAAAACAAAAATACCTGATCCTAAATATAAGAGTGCGCAGAGAATAATAGTTTTTTTCTTTTCAAGCACAGTTGCAATTGTGCTCAATCCCGCCCCTCTGTCTGCTTCAATGTCTGGCACAGCTGAATACGCATGCATTGCAATTGACCACATAAGACCGGCAAGGAGAGGAAAGAGTGGAAAGCCTGATCCTCCAAATAAGTAATAAGAAAATGCTGCAGTTGCTACATAGTGACCTGCACTAAAGAGGCTATCGAGAAACGGTTTCGCTTTTGCTCGTATTGGAGGCGCTGAATAGAATCCGGCGAAAAAGAGAAAAGCCAAGAAGCTTATGAACGCACCTTTTGGGGTAAATACGGAAAACAAAAAGAAGGGTATTGTTGAAAGAGAAATCCATGCAAATAATTTTTTTCTTTCGTGAGGTAAGACCAGGGCTTCGTATTCGGTTTTTTTCGGATTCAACGCGTCAGTTTCATAGTCATAAATATCGTTAATTCCATATATATACAAATTAGCGGGGAATAAAAAGAATATTGCAAAGAGAAATGACTCTAATGAAAACAGTGTGGTGTGTATTTGAATTGCTCCCAGAGCTCCAAGAGCGTATGGGCCTAATTCGTATATCCAAAATCGCGGTCTGCTGATTCGGAGTATTCTTAATGGATGCATACGGTTTAGTATACTCGGTAGAGCTCAAACAGGAAATGAGGTCCAAGAATGAAGTGTGTAGAGAATTTTCATACATGGTCTTTTATTTTCCTCAATGAGGAGGTACACTATTTCTATTAGTAAATAATTGTACAGAGTATGAATTCATTTCGATCATGGCAAAACGCTGATCTTGGATGGTTGTTGGTTCGTGTTGCATTAGGTGTCACATTTCTTTTGCATGGAGTGCAAAAACTTCAAGGAATTGATCAAGTGGTTGGTTTTTTCGGAATGCTCGGCATGCCTGCAATTGTCGCGTATCTAGTTACTATTATTGAAGTTCTTGCAGGAATATTTGTCATTCTTGGAGTGTTTACACGAGTAAGCTCACTTCTTCTTGCGTTCGTAATGGTTGGTGCAATTGTTCTTGTAAAAGCTGGAAAAGGCTTTATTGGAGGATATGAGTTAGATTTCGTACTTCTTTTGATCGCTCTCGGACTCGTGTGTTCAGGTGGGGGTTCATATGGAATCACAAAGCTTTTCAAAAAAAGCACTGTCGCAACACCGGTTCAAATGTAGTATGGCAAATAAGTCACCTTGGATACATCAATTGAATCCTGAAAGGATTCAAACAACCCTAAGCGGCGATATCGATACCGATATCGCCGTTATCGGTGCTGGAATAGCAGGTGTCGCCACTGCGTTTTTTCTTTTGAAATACACTGACAAAAAAGTGGTAATTGTTGAAGGTGGGAAGCTTGCTCACGGAGCAACTGGGCATAACGCTGGTCAATTGACGAGTTATTTCGAGCGTCCACTTAGTGAGTTGGTGGAAGAATTTGGTTTCGATCTCGCTCTTTCTGGTCAAAAAGATGTTGAGTCGGCGTGGGAACTTATTGATGAAATGTATACTGATGCTGGACTTGATATTCCACTTGCACGTTTTCTCGGGCACGCTGGAATTGTAGAAATGGACAGAATACTTCTTCATCTTGAGGAGAATGCTTTGCGAAAAAAAGCGGGATTACATCCGGAAGAATTTTGGATTGCAAAACAAGCGCCATTTCTTCATGAAATACCAAAAAAATATGATGATTTGTACTCAATTGTTCCGCACCAACAAATTCTTGATCGACTAGAAGTTGTTGATACAAGATATGTTGCGTCTATGTCTACACAAAAAGGATGTATGAATTCTGCACTTTTCTGCCAAGAAATTGTTGCGTATCTTTTGTCTCGATATAAAAATCGTTTTTCATTGTATGAGCACACATTCGTGAAAAAAGTGATTTTGAAAAAAGAAGATCATGTACTCTTGAGTACTTTGCATGGAACAGTGTTGGCGAAAAAGGTAATTCTTTGCACAAATGGATTTGAAAATTTTTCTATCGAAGGTTTACATGGAGAAGATATCGATCGAAATTTTCATTACTCTGTCTACGGACTTGTCGGATTTATGGCTGCATATCTAAAAGATTATGATAAGCCTCCTATTGCACTTTCTTATATTTCTTTACCCGACACCACTATTGATAATCCGTATTTTTATGTGACAAGGAGACAATTTGAAACTCATTCATCTCAACCAAAAAATCTTATTTCAATTGGAGGTGGGCATGTCTTGTATTTAGAAGACAAGACTGTGTATGAGAAGTCGATGCCTTTTCCGGAGGAAGCTCGAAAGCAAATAGATGAATTTGTGATGAATACGTTTGAATATAAACGCAAGCGCCCAATCGATTATCATTTCGAATGGCATGGACTTATGGGTTATACAAAAAATGGTGTTCGTTTGATTGGAGAAGATCCAGAAAACAATACGCTCCTTTATAATTTAGGATGTAATGGGGTAGGACTACTTCCTTCTATTTTCGGAGCACGACGTGTTGCTCGTATTATAAAAGGGGAAGTGGTTTTGCCGTCTATGTTTGACCCTATTCACATGTCAAAAAGTGATTTGACATAGTTTATTATTTTAAGTAAAATTTTGTTCCGTGTTTTTTGGTGTTCTTTTCATCTCAAACAGAGGATAGCCATGAGCAACGTGTTCACCTTCTCGGGTGGAGACTTGAAGGAAGGCATTACCTTTCCTAAGCCGAAAGAGGGAGGTAGGGCCGCAATCAAGGTTGGCTCTCGAAGCTCACCGCAAGAGATTTTTGTGAGTGATGATGTGAATTGCGAACCTTGTGATGCTTCTGAAAAGCTTGTTCTCAAGTCCGGTTTCTTCAAAGAAGTTTCTGGGGTTCCTCATTTCGTGCCTGCTCAAGATCAGCCCGAACCCCATCAGTATCTTCTCGTTCAGACTCTCTACACGAAGGGATTTACGACTGACGGAAAGTTGGCACGGCGAAGTGGAACGTGGATGCCTCTTGGTGTGAGTAATCGCACCCAATCTTCGGTCAAGGAGTTGCTTCGACACAAAGGAGGAGAAGGTTCGGCACCAGAGTTCTTGCTCCGTCTTCACGACGGAGATCAGATCACGATCCG
>CAYVKU010000013.1:5823-11496 GCA_964452305.1 uncultured Candidatus Saccharibacteria bacterium
TGTCGCCGAACGATCTTTCGAACACGTATGTGATTTCGTGTTATCGAAAGGATGATGGCAAGTCGCTCGCGCTTTCATGCGAGGACATGCTTTCGGTCAGAAAGCGACAGATTCAACAGAACTAGGTTTGAGAAGTATAAAGACTTCGTACGAATTACGTGCGAAGTCTTTTTGTTAGTGATTATGTTCTAAAGTGTCGATTTTTGAAGCGAGAATAAAATCATTTTCTGAAAGTCCTCCTATTGCATGCGTTGAGAGTGTGATACGAACACGATTCCATTTTTCTATGCATATATCTGGATGTTGTCCTTCTTTTTCAGCAATGTCTCCGATTGCGTTTACAAAACGGAGTGCCTCTTTGAAATCTTTTTTTATAAACAATTTTTGTAATGAAGTATCTCCGTTTAGTTGCCATTCATTCACTTTTTCTATATAAACGACTGCTTCTTTCTCGTTCATTTTAGGAGTCCCTCCTTCGCAAGGGATACAGCGTTTTTGATTTAGTGGAATATTATCCATAATGTTTTATTCAATAGGATTAACGCGAAGTCCGTTGTACGGCACTGTTTCTTGGACAGGTGCGCTTTTGATAAGATCTAACGCCTCATCTAAGTTATCAGTAAGAGTAAAAAGAGTGAGGTCTTCGTTGTCTATCGTGCCACGTGAGAGAAGAGATGTTTTAATCATCTCAATGATTTCATTCCAAAAATCGCTACCAATTAAAATTACTGGCACTTGTGGGATTTTTCTCGTTTGAAGGAGAGTTACGATTTCAAACAGCTCATCAAGAGTTCCAAATCCTCCTGGAAAAAAGACAAAAGCTTCTGAAGAATACGCAAGACAAACTTTTCTACTAAAAAAGTAGTAAAAGTCGACGTGGTTTGTCAGATAATCATTCATGATCTGTTCTTTTGGAAGTCGAATGGTAAGTCCAATTGAATTTCCTCCCGCGTCTTTTGCCCCTCTGTTTGCCGCCTCCATGATTCCAGGCCCTCCTCCAGAAACTACGGTGTAATTAAGTTCAGTTACTACGCGTCTTGCAAGTTCGTATGCTGTTTTGTAATAAGAATTGTCTTCAGGGAAACGTGCGGATCCAAAAAAAGTTACAGATCGTGGATAATTTTTTAAAAACGCGAAACCCTGTGTAAATTCTCTAGTAATTTCGTACATGCGCTCTTCTGTCGCTCGTTGCATGTCCTCGCGACTTACTGGCGGATTGTCTGGTCTATATTCATCCATATGTGATTATAGTACCGCGTAATTCTGTTCGACCGCAAATCTGAGTGATGCTATACTATAAAAACGCTATTAGTTGTATTAGATATAATATGAAGAGAAACACATGGGTCGCGGTCGCCGCAGGAATCGTTGTAGCAGGATTTCTTTTGTTTGGAGGAAATGTGATGCAAATGTTTCGTTCGGTAGAGAGATCTGTGCCAGAACCAATTATGCAAACAGAACAAAATAATATAAATACAGAACGAGAGCTTCCAACAACAGGTTTTCAATTTGAAGACACTGTAGTTGGAACAGGAGCTGAGGCAAAAGCAGGATCACTCATTACTGTGCACTACACAGGTGTGCTTTCAAACGGAATGAAGTTTGATAGTTCTGTTGATCGAGGTCAGCCATTTCAATTCCGATTGGGAGAAGGAATGGTGATTCGCGGTTGGGAGGAAGGATTTTCTGGAATGAAAGTTGGAGGTAAAAGAACTCTTATTATCGCTCCTGATTATGGATACGGATCACAGCAAGTGGGACCGATTCCTGCAAATTCTGTTCTTATCTTTGACGTCGAGTTGCTCGCTGTAGAGTAACACAAAGCCGCTCAGAAGAGCGGCTTTGTTTTTTGTGTACTTTCCCGTAGAGTGATGATTCATATGGATCCGATTCGTTTTGAAATTGAAAAAGAAGTGGAAGGAGAACTCGGAAGGGCTGGTGTTCTTACCACTATGCACGGGAAAATAATGACTCCTGCTTTTGTTGCGGTAGGGACAAAAGCCACTGTGAAATCACTTACGCCAGAGCAAGTAAAAGAAACAGGAGTTCAGGTGGTGCTTGGTAATACGTACCATCTGTATTTGCAACCCGGAGAAAAACTCATACAAGATCATGGTGGCCTCGGTGCGTATATGGGTTGGCATGGTCCGACGATGACGGATTCTGGTGGATTTCAAGTATTCTCACTGGGGGCTGCGTATGGCAAAGAAATTTCAAAAGTTACCACTGTTACTGATCCGCATTTTCTTATTCCAGAAAGATCAGGAGGGGATACTACACCCCTTGCAAAGATAGGTGCGGATGGAGTTTCTTTTAAATCTCATTTAGATGGAAGTTTACATTACATAACTCCAGAAAAATCTATTGAAATTCAGCACGCTATTGGAGCGGATATCATATTTGCTTTTGATGAGTGCACTTCTCCTCAAGAGACATTTCGCTATCAAGAAGAAGCTCTTCTTAGAACGCATCGATGGGCAGAACGGTCCCTCCGTTATCACAAACAAAGTCCACATGCTCGCACACAAGCTTTGTTTGGAATTATTCAAGGAGGAAGAGAGAAAGAGTTGCGAGAAAAAAGCGCGCTTGCGATATCTCACATGCGTACTGAAGAAGGAGAAGGTTTTGATGGATTTGGTATTGGTGGGTCATTTGCAAAAGAAGATATGTCGAGTGCGGTAACTTGGGTGAATGCACTTCTTCCAAAAGATAAACCAAGACACCTGCTTGGGATTGGAGAGCCTGAGGATTTGTGTATGGGAGTTCTTTCGGGTGTTGATTTATTTGATTGTGTCGCCCCAACACGAAATGCACGAAACGGTACTTTATATACTAAAGATGGAAAGATAAATATGCTCAATGCACAATATGTGCACGATCAAAGTTCCATAGAAAAAGATTGCACATGTTATACATGTGCGCATTTTACAAAATCGTACGTTTCGCATTTGTATCGTTCAAAAGAAATACTTGCGGGCACATTAGGTACAATTCATAATCTGCATTTTATTTCTCATCATGTACAGAGTATGAGAGACGCGATCCTTCGTGGTGATCTCAAAGAGTATATTCATTCGTTTTTATCTCGATACACAAAATAACGTATACTTTTACTATGAAATCTAAACAGTTTGAAATACATAAAGAATTCACTCCTGCAGGAGATCAGCCAAAAGCAATACGAGAGCTTGTCCAAGGAATTGAAAAAGGATACTCACATCAAACGCTTCTTGGTGTAACGGGTTCAGGAAAAACATTTACCGCAGCAAATGTTATTGCTGCGGTACAAAAACCTACTCTTGTTATTGCGCACAATAAAACACTCGCTGCTCAGCTTGCTCAAGAGTACAAAGAGTTTTTTCCTAATAATGCAGTTCACTATTTCGTTTCATATTATGACTACTATCAGCCAGAAGCGTATGTACCAGTTACCGATACCTATATTGAGAAAGAAGCCCAGATAAACCAAGAGATTGAGCGCCTGAGACACGCATCAACACAAGCCTTGCTCACAAGAAACGACGTCATTATTGTTGCTTCTGTTTCTTGTATTTACGGTCTTGGTTCTCCAGAGGAATACGAAAAAGTGAATATGAGAATCAGCGTTGGAGATTCTGTGAGTCGCGCTGATTTTGTGCGAAGGTTGATTGATATTCATTTCGATAGAACAAATGCTGATCTTACCCCAGGTACATTTCGAGCGCTTGGTAATGCAATTGAGGTAATGCCTGTTTCTGAAAAAATTATTTATCGTATTGAAATTGGAGGAGGTTCTATCGACTCCATTCACATGATTGATGCGCTAAGTAGGACTATTTTAAAAGAGGTGGATACATTTTTCTTGTTTCCAGCAAAGCATTTTATAACGGGTGAGAAAGAAGCAGAAAGAGCGTATAAAACAATAAAAAAAGAATTAGAGGAAAGATTATTTGAACTTAAAAAACAAGGAAAGATTCTTGAAGCGGAGCGCTTAAAAAGGAGAACTACCTACGATCTTGCCATGATTCGAGAAGTTGGATATTGCAATGGAATTGAAAATTATTCCCGACACTTTAGTGGTAAAAAAGAAGGAGAAGCCCCAGATACGCTTCTTTCGTATTTTCCTCACACAAAAGATGGGAAACCTGACTTTCTTACTATTATCGATGAGTCCCATGTGACAGTTCCTCAAATTGGAGGTATGTATGCTGGTGATCAATCAAGAAAAAACACACTCGTTGAACATGGATTTAGATTGCCGAGTGCAAAAGATAATCGCCCGATGCGTTTTGAAGAATTTGAAAAGGCAGTTGGACAAGTCATTTTTACCAGTGCTACTCCGTCTAAATATGAAAAAGAGACAAGTAAGCAGGTTGTAGAACAAGTAATTCGACCGACAGGACTGATTGATCCTGAGGTAATTGTGCGGCCAATTGTTGAACAAGGAAAATACAAAGGTCAGATCTTTGATTTTATTGAAGAGACAGAAAAAGTAATAAAAAAGGGTTATCGATCTATTGCAACTACGCTTACCAAAAAAATGGCGGAGGATCTGGCACAATATTTGAAAGAAAAAGAAATAAAAAGTCAGTATCTTCACAGTGATGTAAAAACTATTGAGCGTATTGAAATTCTGACCGCGTTTCGCAAAGGTGAATTCGATTGTTTGGTTGGTGTAAATCTTCTTCGAGAAGGTCTTGATCTTCCAGAGGTTTCTTTTATTGGAATTCTTGATGCTGATAAAGAAGGATTTTTGCGTTCAGAAACTGCGCTTATTCAAATTATTGGGCGTGCCGCAAGAAATGTTGAAGGGCGAGTAATTCTTTATGCTGATTCTGTGACAGGGTCTATGGATCGGGCAATACAAGAAACAAAACGAAGAAGGGAATTACAGATGGCGTACAACAAAGAGCATGGCATTACTCCAAAAACAATCATAAAGAAAATTAAGGACATTACAGAGGGACTCGAAAGGGAGCATGTGAAAGCTGCGCGCATGGCTTTGCTTGTTGAGCAAGATGCGTTTAGAAAAAATCCAATGAAGTTTATTCGCGCGAAAGAAAGAGAGATGAATGCAGCAGTAAAAATATTAGATTTTGAAACAGCGGCAATTTTACGAGATGAGATTCGTGAATTAGATCGAAAGATGAGGGAAAAAGAAGGGTAGAGGGTCATTATTGACATTATTTACTATTTGGTATATAATGTTATTAGTACTGAACATCACTTCACACTGACGAGGAGTCATGTCATCTCACGCTTTGCCGCTTTCTGCGCCAACCATCATCATTCCCGAATCCACTCACTACGACAGGGTTTCAGGATCGGTAATCGAAGACGAGATTTCTCAGGTAATCGAGCGCCTCGCACTTCAGCGAGAAGACGAAGCAAATGGCGTTCCTGGAGCAAAAGAAGCAGTGAATCAATCCGTAGAGCTCTATGCTACTCTTTGTGCGCGAAGGAGAAGGCTTGCTCGATAAGATAAAAGCCGTGTCTGTCCTTATTAAAGAACAAACACGGCTTTTTCATTTGTGTAGAAGCTATGATAGACTTCGATTGACCCCCTTTAGGAATCTCTGTGGGGCTTTTTGCATAGTGTATGGAACAAAAAAAGAAAAAAAACGAACAAAACGACAAGCTTATTGTACGTGGCGCGCGTACTCATAATCTAAAAAATATCACGGTAGAAATGCC
>CAYVKU010000013.1:11513-13173 GCA_964452305.1 uncultured Candidatus Saccharibacteria bacterium
GAAATGCCAAGAAATACCATGATTGTGTGTACGGGACTTTCTGGATCTGGAAAGTCATCGCTTGCGTTTGATACGGTGTTTGCTGAAGGTCAACGACGATATGTCGAGTCTCTTTCTTCATATGCAAGACAATTTTTAAAACAAATGCAAAAGCCTGACGTTGATGAAATCATCGGTCTTTCTCCTGCTATTTCTATTGATCAAAAATCTCGATCAAATAATCCACGTTCAACCGTTGCGACCATTACTGAAATTTATGATTATTTGAGAATTTTATATTCACGAATAGGACACCCTCACTGCCTTATTTGCGGGCAAGAAATTAAAAAGCTTTCTAATGAAGAAATTAAACATTTCATCATTAATAAAATTGAAGAGAAAGCAAAAAAACTTCCACAAAAGAAAGTGGGAGTTGATTTTCCATACTATGTAGAGCTATTTGCGCCGGTTATTCGCGGAAGAAAAGGAGAGTACTACCAACTTTTATACGATCTATTGGGGAAAGGTTATTCAGAAGTCATTGTTGATGGAGTACGAAAAAAATTACGTGACCAAATTATACTTTCGAAAACAAAACGACACGATATTGATGTGCTTGTTGATGCAATAAGTATTGGCGAATTTAAGGAAGACAGAAAAAATGCAGAAGAAAGACTTTCTGAGGCACTTGAAAAAGCAATTGAAGAGTCCGATGGGTTGGTTCGAATCGGCTTTCGAGACATGGATAAAGATCGTTCGAAAAAACAAGACGATGAAGAAGAGCAGTTTTTGATGTCTGCAAAGTTATCTTGTCCAAATGACGGGTATTCGTATCCTGAGGTGGAACCAAGACTGTTTTCTTTCAACTCTCCGTACGGAGCGTGTCCTGATTGTAATGGATTAGGAACAAAACATTTTTTTGGAGACGAGGTGTGTCCTACATGTAACGGTGCTCGACTTCGAAAAGAATCTCTCCATGTGCTTATTCAGGGTAAAAACATTGTTGAGTGCACCGCGATGTCTATCCAAGATGCGTCAAAATGGCTTGCTTCAATGAAACTTACGGTGCGTGAAAAAAATATTTCAAAAGTAATTTTGAAAGAAATCGAATCTCGCCTCGAATTTATGGTTAATGTTGGGATTGAATATCTTTCTCTTGATAGACGAGCGCACACACTCTCTGGAGGAGAAGCGCAGCGTATCCGTCTCGCTTCTCAGCTCGGATCTGGACTTGTAGGTGCTCTCTATGTACTTGATGAACCTACGATAGGGCTTCATTCACGAGATAATAACCGCCTTATTAAAACTCTTCTTAATTTGAGAGATTTAGGTAATACCATTCTTGTTGTTGAACATGATGAAGACACAATTTTCGCGTCTGATTATATTGTAGATATTGGACCTGGCGCAGGAGTGCATGGAGGAAATGTTGTGGTGTCCGGATATTTGGACGAACTTCTTCTTGCTAAGAAAAATGAAAGTGGATCACGTACACTTGCGTATTTGCGGGGTGAAGACAGTGTTCCAGTACCGGAATCAAGAAGACAATCTGAAAAAGGTACTCTCAAGATTGTTGGAGGAAATGTGTTTAATATAAAAAATCTAAATGCAGAAATTCCTCTTGGAAGAATGATAGCTCTTACCGGTGTGTCCGGATCAGGAAAATCATCTTTCATGTATG
>CAYVKU010000013.1:13224-14253 GCA_964452305.1 uncultured Candidatus Saccharibacteria bacterium
CAGATATCGCAGTGCTGAAGTGTATAACTGTGCACAATTTACTGGAACAGAATATCTCGGTAGATCAATTTTGATTGATCAGTCTCCAATTGGAAGAACTCCACGATCAAATCCGGCAACCTATACAGGAGCTTTCACATTTATTCGTGAACTATTTGCTGAGACCTCAGAAGCTCGAGCACGAGGGTGGAAAGCAAACAGATTTTCTTTCAACGTGAAGGGAGGGCGTTGTGAGACGTGCCAAGGAAACGGTGTAATTGAGGTGGAAATGCACTTCTTACCAACAGTATATGTTCCTTGCGATGTATGTAATGGTAAGCGCTTCATGAAGGAAACTCTTGAGGTGAAATACAAAAAGAAGAGTATTTATGAAGTTCTTCGTATGACAGTTGAAGAAGCTCTCGTTTTTTTTGAGGATATTCCTGCAATTTATGACAGACTACAGACACTTTCTGATGTAGGACTTGGATATCTTGAACTTGGACAATCAGCGACAACGCTCTCTGGCGGAGAAGCACAACGTGTAAAAGTTTCTGCTGAGTTATACCGTCCTCATGTACAAAAAACTATATATCTTCTCGATGAGCCTACGATAGGACTACATTATGATGATGTAAAAAAATTGATAGAAATTCTTCAGCGGTTGGTAGATAAAGGAAATACGGTGATGGTTATTGAACACAACATGGATCTTATTAAGTCAGCAGATTATGTTATTGACATAGGACCAGAAGGAGGAGAAGGAGGCGGTAAAATTGTTGCAAAAGGAACACCAGAAGAGGTTGCAAATAATCCTAAATCTCATACAGGAGAATATTTAAGAAACGCTCTTCGAGTTCGCAACGGTAAAAAATAACTTGAGGAAAATACTTTTTTCTTGTATTCTTCTTTTGGCCACGCTCTTTCATATTTACATCGGGGAGGAAAGATGCAGTTATGGAACAAAGATTTCATCCTGAACGCTCTTTCGCATGGACCGATTGGGTGTGTAGGCGGATACCCGCTTCCTTCACTTGAAATTCTTCTTGG
>CAYVKU010000013.1:14271-17886 GCA_964452305.1 uncultured Candidatus Saccharibacteria bacterium
TGATAAGAACAGCCCGAATCCTTCCAAAAGGGCATTCAAGAGAAACCACCTTCCTTCCGCAAAGAAGGAACGCCAAAACCTACCGCAAACGCGGTAGGTTTTTTGACAGTGGGTATCTAATCTGTAATGCTCATCAATATGAAACGCGAACAAATTAATAATCTGAATCTCCCTGATCTTCCTGGAGTGTATCGGTTTTTGAAAGGGAAAGATATTTTGTATATCGGCAAAGCAACTTCACTTCGAGATAGAGTGAAAAGTTATTTTTCGCATGACTTGATCCAAACGAGAGGTCCTCTCATTTTGAAAATGGTTGAAGAAAGTGATGGGGTTACGTGGGAGACTACTGATTCCGTATTGGAAGCACTTATTCTCGAAGCAAATAAAATTAAACAGTACAAGCCAGTCTATAATTCAAAAGAAAAAGACGACAAGAGTTATAATTTCATCACTATCTCTCAAGAAGATTTTCCTACAGTAAAAGTTAGAAGAGGAAGAGAAATTCTTCTCGGTGTGAATGGAAAAGGAAAAACTGTCTCCGGATTTCGGTCAGTCTTTGGACCTTATCCGAACGAGTCTCAACTAAAAGAAGCGTTAAAGATTGTGAGAAAAATTTTCCCTTATCGAGATACATGTACGCCGTCTATCGAAAAAAAGAAAGATACTCGCAAGCCGTGCTTCAATCGTCAAATAGGACTGTGTCCAGGAGTGTGTACGGGTGAGATTTCGTCTCGAGAATATATGAAAACAATTCGAAACATAGAATTGTTTTTTCAGGCGAAAAAAGAAAAAATTCGAAGCAATTTAATGAAAGAAATGAAAACCCTTGCTTCAAAAAAAGAATTTGAAAAAGCGGAAATAGTAAAAAAGCAATTATTTTCATTAGATCACATTCGAGATGTTTCGCTTCTTGGTAAAGAAAAACTGTATACCGGAGAAAAAGAATATCGTATTGAAGCGTATGATATTGCTCATATTTCTGGTAAAGATACTGTTGGGGTGATGGTTGTGGTTAGTGATGGTGAGCTGGAAAAGGAGAATATCGAAAATTTAAAATACGAGGCAGGGAAGGAGGTGTGCGGATCAATGACATTCAAAATCTTGAAGAGGTACTTACTCGAAGGCTTGATCATCACGAATGGAAGCTACCAAATTTGATTGTAGTTGACGGCGGTGTAGCACAAAAGAATATTGCTGAATCAGTAATTGAAAAAAAAGGGTATTCTATTCCTGTTGTCGCGGTCGTAAAAGATGCATCACATAAAGCAAAAGACATTCTTGGGACAAAAGGATTATTGCTTAATAAAAAAGATGCAATATTGCTTGCAAACAGTGAGGCTCATCGATTTGCAAAAGGATATCATACTCATCTTCGGAGAAGACCATATAAAGCAAAGTAATTTTTAATTATTTCTTGTATTCTTGTACAATAGGTACATGAGTAGCGCCTCACAAAGTAAAAAAAGAATGCGGATAGGGGTACTTCGAGGTGGACCTTCGCACAGTTACGAAGCATCGCTTCAAAGCGGTGCGGAGGTGCTAAAAACGTTGAGAGGATCGTATCCTGTTCTTGATATCTTAATCAGTCGAGACGGAGTTTGGCATGTCGATGGGAAAGAAAAGAGACCAGAAAAGATATTGCCTCTACTAGATCTTGCTTACGTTGCTCTCCATGGATCATATGGAGAAGATGGGCGTGTGCAGACATTACTTGAACAGTTCGGTGTTCCGTATACGGGATCGCGTCCTTTGCCGAGCGCTCTTGCTATGAATAAAATCCATGTTCAAAAACATGTTGGGACGCATATCCGTATGCCAACAGCAACTCGTATTAGTCACAAAGAGCATACGAAAAAAGATGTTGCTCTACTTTTTCGCATGTTTCCGCAGCCTTCGATTGTAAAACCCGCAACGGGGTCAACCTCTGTTGGGGTTTCAATCGTAAGAAATTTTCACGAGTTTGAAAAAGCCATTGAGAATGCTCTCCGGTTTTCGCCATTTGCAATTGTTGAAGAGTATGTGCCCGGTCTCGAAGTTACTTGCTCGGTACTCGAGTCTGTAGATGGTACCCAAGTGTACGCACTTCCTTGTATTGAAATAAGGAAGCAAGACCATGTGCATAGCTATGAAATGAGATGTAATGTAAATAATCTCGATTGTTTGCGCCTTCTTGATATAGATAAAGAAACAATTCAAGAAATACAACGGCTTGCAATACAATCTCACACCATGCTTGGATTAAGACATTATTCTTCTTCTGATTTTATCGTGTCTCCTCATCGAGGTGTGTATTTACTAGAAACAGACTCTCTTCCAGAACTTGCTTCTCACACGGCTTTCCATCACGCTCTTAGAAATACAGGTCTCTCGTTCGAAGATTTTTTGTCGCACACTATTGATTCAGCATATATGCGAACATGAAATTTCCGATTATCATAAAACAAAGCCCTCTCATTCTTGTCCGTAGGATTATTGAAATTGAGTTAGTGACAGCGGTTGGTTTATTTGCGATATCGTTCATAGCAAACTATGAAGAAATATATCGAACATTTTTTGGGAACATATTTCTTCGATACGATATCTTTTTGTTTGTAGTAGGCGCATTAATGCAACTATTCATAACAGTGTTCATTTTCTTTGCTTGGCATGCAGAAGAGTATCGTATAAAAGAAAATGAAATTTTACACAGGAAAGGTATTTTTTTCACAAAAGAACGTTCTATCCTTCTTTCTAGTGTTCTTATGGTTGAATATAAAAAAAGTTTTTTAGAGTTTTTGTTAAATTACGGAACAATATCTCTCTCGACTGTATCTTCAGATAAAACATTTACGATAAGAAGTGTTGAAGCAGCTGAAATCTATGCGAATGTAATAAAAAATCTTATTGATAAAAATGGAGCAAAAGACGAGCAATTAAAAAATACACTTTCTATCCTCGATCTTGTCCTTGAAGGGGAGCATGCAAAACTCGAGTTTAAGCAAACATTTCGTTGGGATATAAAAAAGAATGCAACAAATAAAGATTTAGAAAAAGCAGTAATAAAAACCATTGCCGCGTTTCTAAACTCTTCTGGCGGGAGCTTGGTGATTGGTGTGAGTGATAACGGGAAAATCACCGGCCTTGCGCAAGATTATGCAAGTCTTTTGCGCAAGGATAGAGATGGTTTTGAAAATCACTTTAATCAAGTATTGAAACAGTTAGTGGGTGCAGAATTTCGACAATATATATCTGTTTCTTTTGAATCAATTGAAGAAAAGGACGTGTGCCTTATTAAAGTCGATCCGTCTCCTAAACCAGCATATGTTTCTTATAATGAAACGGAAGAGTTTTTTATTCGCACCGGAAATACCACAACAGCACTATCTGTCCGCGAGACCCATTCGTATATAGAATCTCATTGGCAGAAATAAAAAAACACCCCCAGAGGAGGTGTTACCGACGTGAGCAGATTATCGGTGGTGAGAAACGAGGAGGCCCGTCGCAGTTGGGTGGCCACAATTTTTCAGTATCGTAGTGTCGAAGAAGCATATTCATGCCACGAAGAGATTGAGGGGCTTGTTTTGCACAACAGTCACCGAGTTCAAAGTGTTTCCGTATCAAGTGACTGCAAGTCTC
>CAYVKU010000014.1:0-15567 GCA_964452305.1 uncultured Candidatus Saccharibacteria bacterium
AGGACAATTGATGGGTGCAATCATGAAAGATCTCAAAGGAAAAACGAGTGGTGATATGGTAAAAGAAGTGGTCAACAATCTCTTGTAAAGAAGATTTACTTTTATTCTTTATTGTGTCTAAATAAACGCAGACGTTCCTTTCTCACAGGAGATACCTATGGGCTCGAATTCCCCGAAAAAGTCACTGTTTGACAGCGTTAGTCAGACAGTGACCATGGAGCAGATCCGAAAGGTTCAGCTCATGGAGGAAAGAGGGTTGCCGAGCGACATTGGCACTCCTCTTAGTTTGCGTATTTCACCGCAGTTGGTAAAAAGTACGTTTGCGAGAAATATCTCCAAAGACACAGAGGAAATCAAGATTGTGGTTCACATCTTGAAAAAATCGATGCCTTTTGAGGAGATATGCAACGCCCTAGACATCCACCCTCTCCATCCAGAGAAACCGTCTAGGTATCGCTTCGCAGCGGCTGGAATAGTTGCCGTAAGCGCATATCAGCTATTCACTCTGAAAGGATTCACTGAAGTGCTCTCCATTCCCTGTTTCGACGCAAGGGACGAGTTGAGAGACACTTCATTCATGCCCTTCCAGATTCCTGTTTTTGAAAAATGCACCCAATTCACCCAAGCGATAAGGAAAGATGCGCAAATCGCTGATGACGCATTGAGTAACCACTGGATCGTTGTCTCCATGGCCGTACTTTACAAAACATGGCCAGCTGGCACCGCAGTCGTATGTATCGAGAACGAGTAAATTGAAGTAAACACCCCGAAGGTTGGGGTGTTTTTTATTATCCACAGTACATTGACTTTTAATGAAAAATATGCTATTCTTTAGTACAGAACGTACCCTGTCATGACTCTCTCATTTCGCACTGAGGAGGAACGATGGCATCAGCTGGGTTTCTTGCAAACGAAGTTGCCGAACGACTTCGAGTAAATCCCAAGGCCACCTTCAAGGAAGTCTTGGAAGATGTACTCATTCAGTACGGAGACAGCAGAGTCTCAGGACTTCGAAGCGAAATTGGTCGTATCCTTGCCAACCGAAAAAACGGAAACAAGAAAACGACCACTACTCCTTCCCACAAAAAGGAACGGAAGTCCTGGCTCGACGAACACGAAGAGAGGCATGAAGAAAATCTCAGAATCTCTTGAAAACCGTGCCTCAAGCAGCGCAAAACACCGCGCTGCTTTTTTATAGAGCAGTAAAGCTGTGATATTTTTTCATAATTTCAGCTTCCACTTCCCCACGCGCTCTTCCATACATCCTCTGTGACGCTTCGATAATTTCTTTTTTCAAACTATATGCATTGTGATCTTTCGGTGGCAACGTTTCTATATTAAACGGACGAACTGGCTTTCCGTGAACAAGCATTCGCATATAAGCATTTCTGTTTGGAATATTAATGATATTCGAAACAGTAAACACAGGATCAAATTGCTTTACTAAATACTCTGCATCATCAGTCCCTACTCGAAAACACGCGAGAGTTCCTACGTTTCCAAATACTGCATTCTTAATTGATTCTTCAAGTTGTCCAATAAATTGATGAGCAATCGTAAGAGAGAGCTTATATTTCCTTGCTTCAGAAAGAATAGTTGCAATGGAGTTTGTCGTAATATTTTGAAACTCATCAATATAGAGATAAAACGGAGGAAGCGATTGACCTATTGAATCTACTCGAGACAAAGCTGACATCAATATCTTTCCCACAAGAATAAGTCCGATCAGATTTGCATTAATATCTCCGAGGCGTCCTTTTGAAAGATTTACGAGAAGAATTTTTTTACTATCCATAATGTCACGTATTGAGAAAGAAGATTTTTCCTGCGCAATGATTGGTCGCATAATGTCGTTGGCAAGAAATACGTCAAATTTTGAAGTGATATAAGGAACAATGTTTTGCAAAGACGCTTCGCCTCCTGCTTTGCTTGCAATCTCGGTCCAGAATTGAAGCACGATAGGGTTTTTACATTTACTCAATTTTTGTTCTCGATATTGTTTGTTTGAAAGCACACGCGACACATCAAGAAGAGTCGACCCTGATTCCGGATCTTCAATAACAAGCATGGTTGCATTACGGAAATATTGTTCAAACATTGGTCCCATTGATTCCGGCACAGCACCATACAGCTTCTGAAAAATATTAAAAATCTCATTCACTACAAATGTTTTTTGCTCTGGGAATCGAGCGTCATATTCGAGCATATTGAGCGCCATTGGGTACTCAGTATTACTTGGGTCAAAGTAAATAACATCTTTTGCGCGGTGCGGTGGTACTTGTGAGAGCACATCAAGCACATCAGATCCGTGTGGATCAATCATACACACCCCTTCACCACGTTCGATATCTTGAATAATCATATTTTTAAGAAGCGTGGATTTTCCAGTGCCCGTTTGTCCAATCGCATAAACATGACGAAGCCTGTCTTCATCTGTCATATAAATATTTGTCTTCAATCCTCGATGCTCATTTACCCCAAGGAGAATTCCTTCGTGAGAAATCTCAAGTGGCGCAGAGGCGCTTCCTACACTTGTTGTTTTTAGCTGCGTAACTTCTTTTACCCCTTCAGTATGAAAATGCATAATACTTGTTAATTCTTTTAAGTTAAGGGGTATTGCATCCTCATCTCGAAAAGCCCTAAACGCAAAGTGGCGCAAAGCAACTTTCTCCCCATTTCCTTTTTCTCGTTTAAATCGAAAAGCGTTTCCTTGAGGGTTATCGAATTGCCGAAATCCCGATTCCAAATCAGACAAAATACTCTCTGCGCGCTCTTTTGTTTTTGCAGAAGCAACAATACGAATACCTACCGAAACAATAGGGTGACTAATTTTTTCCTTTACTCGATTGATTGCATCAGTATCAAGAGAAGGAGGGGTATTATTTTCCACTTTCTTCTTTGATGAAGAAAACAAAGTCCCGAGCAATTGCTTTACTTCCGCCCCTGCAGAGAGTGGGATATCAATTGCTTCTTTCGTTGGAATACCTGATTCAAGTTTTTTGATTGCTGATTGGAATTTTGCAGTATAAAATTCTCCCGCTGGAGCCATAAGCACCTGAAGACACGCTCCTTCGTCATCTCTTTCTAATTTTGCAAAGCTATTGAGTACGGCATTCAATGGATCTCGATCAAATGATTCATATGTGCGAATAGGAAAAATGGGATTTCTTCCTGATTGCCCGATAGAGATCATCGATACCCCATCTGTTGCAAACACATTATGATCATCGTGTTTTTCAAGAATGCGCGCGAGAGGAAATACTGAAAGAATGTGTTTTTGAAATAATTCCCTTTTCTCATTCGGTACTGATACATAAAACACAAACTCTTCACTTCCATTACTGTTTGCAATCTCAAGAGCAAGATGGTGTTCTCGTGGATGTTTAGGAGAAGAAATAGAAAGCATTCCTGCGTAAAATTGCTCCATGCTCGAAATTACTTCCCGTATCGGACGCTCTGCACCGACACTCTCAGGCAAGACCACTTCAAAGAGAGTCATCTGAAGTGCTTTAGAGAGTGGAGTGCGTTCTTTTAGTCCTTTAACGGGTAATCCCTGGCGAACATATTGCACAAGAAAGCGATGGAGATCGTCTTCGAGATGAGTGTCTCCTTTGGCTTCAATAACAAGAAGTGCGTTTTTAATTCCTTTCTCTTCAATTAGACCGATAAGATATTCAATATTTTTATCGTGTGCTTCAGGAGAGAGATTCTCAACCAGTCCGCGAATATGCTCTGGAGTAATCTCGAAATGAGAATGGAGCACGTCTTTACTTGGCACTTGCGCGTACTCGCGTAGTGTACGTTCTACAGATTGATCTTTCGTTATTCCTTCTTTCTGTCCTCTTTCTAATGCGACTTCTTGCAAGAAGCGTTTTTCATCTTCTGGTGAAGAAATTTTTGTCTCACGAAAAAAATGAGGGAACTCCATACAAAAAAGTATATCACCTCCTCACCTATCGCAATGTGTATGAATACGAAATCTGATGTTTGACATTTAGCTTTTATATATGGTATAATTATATTAGACTAATCTTCTTTCACACGGGAGGAACCATGCGTTTCGGATACGTTGTGTCACTTCTGGTGTTTAGCTTCCTTGTCTCTGGATGTGGCCCTTACATCCTGGAGCAGAGGGTTCGTGTCGTGTTTTCAAACAGATCAAACGATACCGTAGTACTAAACATCGGCGGAGATGATTTTCGAAAAGAACTCGGTCCTCAATCAACCGATCAGTTCTTTGCGGAAGTCCGAATGCCCACATCATCGAATTCAACTTCGCCCTCCACTCGGTTTGTACAAATTCCTGTTTCAGTCACGAATCTCACGACTGGACGGATGAGCAGGACACAGCAGTGTCAGTTTAGTCCGACACAGCTCACTACAGTCGAGTACACTGGCGGAGAATTTCTCCAGTGCCAAACAAATTTCTAGATTACACACCCCGTCGCATCCTTGCGACGGGGTTTATTGTATTGCACCTTCTTTCCGAAGAATTATTTTCTTTTTCTCCCCTCCCCATGCATACCCTCCTGTGTCTCCATTTGCTTTAATCACTCGATGACACGGCACGTCTTTGTTTCGATTTTTATTAAGCGCATTTCCTACAGCACGATATGCGTGCGGTTTGCCAATTTTTTGAGCAACTTCTTTGTAGGTAAGCGTCTTTCCTTTTGGAATTTTTCTTACCACGTCATATACCAGTTCAGTAAATGTCTTCATAGATACATCATAACAAAAACCGACCCAATTGGGTCGGTTACACAAGCGCAAGAGATCGGTCGTATCTCCTCACGAACTTCACGCCTCCTGTCTTTTGTTTCTCATAGACAGCAAACGTGAGATTCGAATGAGAAAGACTTTTCTTGAAATATTCGAGCGCATCTTCATTTGCTTCCCACACAGGGACGGGCTCACTTTTCCCTTTGACTCTGATTTCCGTTCTCAGACTTTCGTCGAGCGGATAATTGGCGAAAGCCTCATTCGTGTGGGCATCAAGTGGTTCGAGATAAAACGTCTGCATCGAAGCTCCTTGAGAAGGTTCTGAAAATCATTATACAACAATTTTTATATAAGTAAAACAACACAAGCATAGTGTTCTATAAAAAGTAATAATAATTTCACGGTCGTGAAATTATTATTACTTTTTTACTTTTGTAGTCACAAGAATAAATCAGCAGAAAAGTTCTCGACCTCATCTCGTCTGTTTTTCTTGCTAGAAAAATATGACTCCGACTTCACAAATTATCCGCAAGTAAAGCAGTTTACTTGCTTTACATAATTTGTGACCCTACGGGGAATCGAACCCCGCTTTGAAGAATGAGAAGCTTCCGTCCTAACCGATAGACGATAGGGCCTTCTTTATTTTTACGAAGAATCTTAACCGATACCTGCACGTAGACAGACAAGGGCATAGATCATCGATTTTGAGAATCTCTAAAACTCAATGGAGTCTTAGAAAACCAGCTTACAAGTTTTTACACAAGCTATCAAGCAAGGAATTGACGAGAACTGAGAAAGGAGTAGTCTATATAAAGAACTTCACAGGAGGATGTGATGGAGAGAAAAGAAACGGTGGCGGGCGCCTGCCTTACCATCACTCTCATCGGTGCGTACATCACACTGCTGTTCTTAATTGCAGAACAAATGGTTCGCATCGGAATACGCGAAATCGAAACATATTTCGCAACCGGATTTGTATAGCCACACACATGTGTGGCTTTTGTTTAATAGAATAAAATTGACTTTTTCATTTTTTAATGCAAAATATTTTTGGTAATCGTTCTTTCACACCCCACAGGAGAGCCCCGTGACCGTAATATCAAGATGTGTTTTACTCGCCATCCTTTTGTGCGGATGCGTCGACTCTGGAAGTGTGTTCGGGAGAAGTTCAAGCGAAACGAAAACTGACACCACTGAGCTTCTCGCTTCATTTGAAGAAATGGACTTCGATCATTACGAAGTGGAGTTCATCAATCGAACATTCGGCGCGGAAGTAAAGCCAGCCGAATACACAGCGCTTTCTGAAGAAAGTCGATATTGTCTCACCTACACAAAGGTTACAGACATGTTGATTTCTCTTTCTAAGCCAGATCACGTGTGGGCACGCACGCACCTCAATAAAGAACAAGGGGCGCGTATTCTACGCGATACCACACTCTCGCTTCTTGGAACTATGGAGGTGTTCATCACAATGCCTCCTGACTCTCTCGATACGCGTATCAAATCATGGGATCATACATGCGACGGAATGTTTGACCCCCTTCGCAAAGATGATTTCATAGATCTGTTTACGAGACTCCATATCGAGGCTTCAATTCCAAGACCCATTCCGATGAAAGCACCTTTGCGTGAAATTCTTCTTTCGCGATATCAAAGAATGGTACGCGAAATAGAAGATCGCGGGATTTCCATCGAAACGGATTCGGGAGAAGGACTTCTTTCCCCGCTTCATGCATTCTTTTGGTTCACGTATCCCGAGCTCGTGGAAAAACGTGGCTGATGCAAAAACTGCAAGACTATTTGTCTTGCAGTTTTATCTAGATTTCCATTCTTTGTCTTGTCGCACTAATAATCCTTCCGCATGTTCTGGGTGGAGAAGAAGTTCTTCTACAGCTTTTTCCATGCGAACACCTTGTGATCCTTTTACTAAAATAACGTCTCCCTCTTCGATATGTTGCTCAACATCTTTTCCGGCGAGACGAGAATCTTCATATTGAAAAACTGATTCTTCGTGCATACCTGATTGAAGTGCGCCTTCTGCCGTTGCTCTCGAACGCACGCCAACCGTGTACAACAAACGAGCAACGGATCCAGCAAATACACCTACTTTTTTATGTTCATCAGGCGACTGAATACCAAGCTCAAGCATGTCACCCAAAAGAGCAATTTTTTTTCCTTTTGTCTTTATATCTTGTAACGTTTTTAACGCTTCGTGCACAGCTACCGGAGAAGAATTATACGAATCATCGATGATGGTACTTCCTTTGATTCCAGGAAGTATTCTCATTCTCCCCCTTGAAGGATGATGTCTCAGAAGTCCATCGGCCATTTTTGAAAGAGGAACTCCTTGAGAAAACCCCACAGAAAGCGCCGCGAGCGCAGGAAACATTTGCTGGATACCTAGTCCCCCTTCCACACGAATACGCGCACGCTCTTCTTTGTATGACACATCGAATTCTACGCCATTTGGCTTTCCATCGGTATCGTATGTAATTGCATAATTAGTTCCCAACACATCGGAATTAGGCATCGTGCCATAGAGCAATGTATGGTGAGGAAATACATCTCGATACATAAGCACATCTTCATCATCAGCATTCAAAATAAGTGTTCCATCTTTTTTTAGCGCAGAGACAAGAAATCCTTTTTCTCGAAATACAGCCTGTGCATTTTCAAAATATTCAACATGTGCAGGCACTTTCGAAAGTCGAGTAATGACGCTGATGTCTGGCTTCACCCATGAAGTAATCGACTCAATATCACCCGGTCTATCTGCTCCAATTTCAAGCACCAACCATTTTGGATAATGATTCGGCAAAATAAGAAGTGCAAATCCTTCGATAATATTTTTTAACCACAAAACAGGATCATTCCATCCATTTGGACACCCCAGTATGGTAAGAGGAACACCAATTTCACTATTAAAACTTTTATCGCTTTTTCTTACAAAAAATTTTTGAGACAACACCGTAAAAATCGCATCTTTGGTGGAAGTCTTACCTACGCTTCCAGTAACACCAATAATACTTGGCTTATACTTTCTAAGGACAGCTTTTGCCTGCCACGTAATTATCCGGACGATAATTGTTTTTATGATTGCTTTCATTCTGTATACGTACCGATATATCTTTATCGATCAGGCGGTATTTGATAATAGTTTATCAAAAACTTTGTAATATCCATAAATGGGTAGGTCAGGGTTTCGGACGCGTATCTTACCCCTTTCGGGTCAAAGCTATAGAGAAAAACAATAAACTTAGGTTCATACGCTGGGAAATACCCGAAAAATGAATGGAGATAACGGTCTTCATAATAGCCCCTTCCGTTTTCTCGAGGGATTTGTGCTGTACCTGTTTTTGCCGCAATGCTGTATCGCTCCATTTTCACCTTCCCATTCAAAAGCGCAGTGTCGACTACCCCAACAAGCATACGACTAATATCTTCAGAGGTTTCAGGCTTAAGCACCTGCACGTCTACTCCTGGCTTAATTTCTTTGTATCCACCAATTCGATAATTTACTCGTTTTACCAAATGCGGATTTACTAATTTCCCCCCGTTTCCAAGCACCGCAAGAGCTCTCACTGTCTCAATAGGAGTAAGAGCGATACCTTGTCCGAATGATGCAGTCGCATATTCGATATCTCGAGGAGAAGAAAGATTTTCAATAAGTCCGTGAGTTTCATTTGGAAGATCGATACCTGTTTCTTTGCCAAGACCAAACGATTTCATGTACTCAGCAAAATTATTTTTTCCCATTTCTTTTACAATATGTGCCACACCAGTGTTTAGCGACTGATTAAGCACTTCTTGCATAGATACAACGCCTCGAGCTTTCCCGTCAAAATTAGAAAACGTTCTTCCGTTCAAGGTCATTGATCCCGCGTCAAAATAGGTTGAATTTGGAGTAATTGCCCCCGAATCAATACCAGCAGCAACGGTAAGAGGTTTAATAATTGACCCCATTTCATACACACTTTCTACAAGATGATTTTGGAAAATGTTTGCACTCGTTTCGTTTTTTAAATTATTTGGGTCAAAGGCAGGATATAAACCGAGAGCAACAATTTCTCCATTGGAAGGATCCATAATGATTCCTCCGCTATAATCTGCATTCCAATTTGTTGAAAGAGATGCAAGTTGTTGCTCTAAGAAAACTTGAACAGATGGTTCTATGGTAGTCACAATGTCACCTTCTAAATTTTTATCACCAGAAAGACCATCTTGGATATTAGAAAAAATTTCTGCAAAAAAGTTCACATATACGCTATCGTTATTCCTGCGTAGAGTTTCTTCGTAATAACGTTCAAGTCCATATTGTCCACGTAACTCGTTTTCGTTATACGCAATAAAACCAAGTGCATGTGCAGCAAGTGAATTACCTGGATAGAATCTCCAACGTTCACGAAACACCCTCACCCCGGGTAGCTTAAGCTCATCGATTTTTTCAGCAACAGCAGAAGGTACTCGCTTTGCAATTTCTTCATACGGATCATCTTTTTTTGAAGCTTTTTGCAAAAAATCATCTTTTTCAATCTCAAGAAGTGTTGCAAGTGCCTCATAAGTACTTTCTGGATTAAGTACTAGCTTTGGAGTCATCGCAACGATAAACCCCGTCTTAAGTGAAGCGCCTGATACTGTGTCACCATCTTTAGATGAAAAATAAATCGTTCCTCTATCAAAATAATCGTATGTCGACTGCATATACTGGCGATCTGCTCTGTTTGCATAAAGATCCCCCGAAACAACTTGCAGTGAATACAAACGCACAATGACTATGCTTGTAAATATAAAAATGAGAACCGAAAGAAATCGGATGCGTGAAATCGGATTACGCAACATACACTATCGTGATTGATTGATTGAACCGAGGAATGCAACAGATCCTCCTCGACGAGAAACGAAAGTTTGCTTTTCTACTGGCATGAACCCAAGCTCTGTCGCAAGATGCATATCAACAGTATTTTTGCGAGCAATATAAGCAAATTCAAGTTCTCCAATTGTTCCTTTTAATTGAGAAAGAGTGGATTCTTTTTCTTGTCGCAATGCCACATTTCTCACAGTCATGTGCACTGCATACACATAATACACGATTGAGAAAACTGACACACCAATGAGTGCGATGAATGCGATTCTATTTGTATGGATATTTTGAAGTGCTGTTTTCATTGTGCCCTTTTTCGATAATTCGTAGCTTTGCACTGCGAGAGCGAGGATTTACATCCATCTCTGCTTTCTGTGCGGTAATAGGTTTTTTGGTAACAAGTGTTCCCTCGCCGACCGCTGCCCATGTTTTGAAGTGATTTTTCACAATTCGATCTTCGAGACTGTGAAAAGAAATTGCCGCAATACGACCTCGAGGAGCGAGTTTACGAAAAGCGGCTTCAAGACCATTCGTAATCGTGGTGAGTTCGTCATTTACAGCAATACGAAGTGCTTGAAATGTCCGTGTAGCAGGGTGAATTTTCCCCCTTCCATACGCAGACGGTGTCGCGTCTCGTATAATGGAAACCAAGTCTTCTGTTGTTTCGATAGGCTTCAGAGCACGATGTTTTACGATTGCTTTTGCAATACGGCCTGCAAATCGTTCTTCTCCATAGTTTCGAATGATGAGACGGATTGTGTCTTCGTCCCATAGATTTACAATGTCGTACGCAGTGAATTCATCTTCCGTCGTCTCTTTTGAGAAAGTCATGAGAAGTGGCTCATTTTTCTGAAATGAAAATCCTCTTCCTGAGCTTTCGATCTGATCTGATGAGAACCCGAAGTCCAGAAGCACCTTGTTTACCTCGGAAATACCGAGCGAGTCGAGTATCGATTCCAAGTTTGCATAGCTCCCCTCTACATAGGTTACGCGAGTATCATTTCCAATTGCGTTCTCGCTTCGAAGAATAGCATCAGCATCTTTATCGATGCCGATAATGCGAACATTCTTCTTTGTTTCAAGAATCGCTTTTGTGTGACCTCCGTTTCCAAGAGTTCCATCGACAATCACATCGTTTTCCTCAATGTGAAGCCCATCTATCACTTCATGTAAAAGTACAGGGATATGGATCATAAAAAGTGGGAGAAAAGTGAATTATGAATAATGAATATCGGTTCTTACTAACACACTACGACTCATCATTCAACCTTCGTCATTCTTTTAAATAACCCCCATGTCACCGAGCTTTTCAGACATAGATTCTGCTTGCCGCTCGATAACTTTCTTCTTATCAACCCAATCTTTCTCATTCCAAATTTCAATTCGATCATAAAGACCCGCAAATACCACCTTGCTTTTGAGCGCAGAGAATTCGCGAAGAAAATCTGGAACAAGAATTCGGCCCATTGAATCAACCTCGACTTCAGCAGCACCAGAGAGCATAAAACGTCCGAAGTCTCGATTGTCACGTTGCCCCATGGGAAGTTGTCCAAGAGTTGCTGCCATCGTTTCCCATGCTTTTAGAGGAAACACAATAAGACAAGTGTCTGGACTCTTGGTAATGATTACTTTTGAGCCAAGTTCTTTTCTAAATTTTGATGGAAGCGAAATTCGCTTCTTTTCATCAACGGTATGTGTGTATTCTCCGATAAACATGGTATTCGGCAGGAAATCCCACTTCTTCCCACTTAATTGAAAGTATATGCCACACCACCCCACTTCATGCATATTCCTATCCACATAAAAGGTGAACTCTAGTACACCAAATAAAAAACAGGAGGTTCAATTTCCTCCTGTTGTTATTTCTTCCACTTTTATATTGAGCAATGCACGATTTGAAAGCGTGTCCAAAGGAACAAACGCGATCTTCGAAAGCTTCTGAACTTCAGAAAGAATGAGAACGCGTTTACCTTCCATAACTTTCTGAAGTGCAAAATCAGGACCGTCCACCCCATTTAAATTCCCAACCACATACAAATCGTAGTAATCCGAATCTTGGATTGCAGTACGGTAATCGCCATATGTGACGACAACATGACCGCTCTCTCGCATGAGTTTTCGAAACCTTCGTTGGATTATTTCCTCTGTTTCGAGGTGCATAATCTTCACACTTCCTCCGCTCTAAAGTGAAGAGAACAGATACTATTATAGCACATAATAAATATTATGTAAAGCAATGAACTCCTGATGCAGCTAAATGCTAAATAGAGATACTTCTAAAAATAAAAGGAGTTTGTTGCTTCTTTTCAAAATCATTTAAAAGTGAATTTGGAAATACTTTGCGAGGAATACGCAAAACAACATATCGGATATCCTCTTTATGAATTTCACCATCCAAATGTCTGCAGTAAGCTTTTCGCAATGCGGTATCTCTCAAATCAAATTCATTATCATCAATCTCTGATACCTCTACGTGATCATTGGTAAAACCAACCAAAGCTTTCAAATCAAGACCGACAAGTAATCTTACTGGACCAAACGTCTCAGCCTCTGCCATAGCAATTCTCAAACCCTCCAAATCAGCGGTAACCGAATTTGCGTAATGATTATCACCAATTCCTACTTCAATTGGAGTCTCATGAGTTAAACATTCGACAATTCGCTTCACACTTTCTACACGAGCAAGTAAATTCTCTTGATTCATCTTTCTATACACTTCGTTCACGTCTTCAGATAGTTTTAATTGCAAATCAGTTTCAATATGTTGAAGTAGATCACTAACAAGCTCTCGCGACCACTCAACTATCTCTTGAGGATCATACTCTTTTGAATTAGCAAGTGTTTCTAATTTCTCAACAATATCTAATAACTGTGAGAAATCTTTTTGTTCAGGAAATTCAATAGAATGCATCGGCCCTTCCATGTTATTTTTCTTCTCTTGGTTTAAGGGTCGGGAATAAAATTACTTCTTTAATATTTTTTACATTCGTAAGAAGCATGACGAGTCTGTCGATACCAATACCGATTCCCCCGTTTGGCGGCATTCCATATTCCATTGCTTCGAGATATTCCTGATCAGAAGGTGAAATCTCTTTCTCCCCCTCTCTTCCTTTTTTATCTTGTTCAAGATATCGCTCTTTTTGATCAATTGGGTTATTAAGCTCAGAGAATGCGTTTACCAATTCAACTCCTCCAATAACAAGTTGGAATCGATCAATCAACGATTCATCATGCTCGGTTCTTTTTGCAAACGGATTAAACGAAACAGGATATTCAATAATAAATGTAGGTTGAACAAGTTTTGGACGCGCAACCTTTTTGTAAATATTATCCAAAATCTTTTCAAGCGCCTCTTTAGGGTCCACTTTTACACCGAGTTGTTGAGCGCGCATTACCGCTTCTTCTTTAGTGATTGATTCAGGATTAGGAATAAGAGCATGACGACGAAGGAGATCGTAAAATGTAACAACTGCAAACTTTGACTTCATATCAATCATTTGTCCGTCATATTCAAATTTTGGAACACCAAAGACATCTTTTACGACACTCTTAAACAACGCTTCAATAAAATCTCGCTGACTCAGAGCGTCAGCGTATGCTTCATTTGATTCGAGCATCGTAAATTCTGGATTGTGAGTCGTATCGATTCCTTCGTTTCGATATCGCTTTCCAATTTCAAATACTTTTGTAAATCCACCAACAAGAAGCATTTTCAGATAAAGCTCCTGAGCTATTGTGAGATAGAAATCGGTATCGAGTGCATTATGGTGAGTGACAAAAGGTTGCGCCGTTGCCCCTCCCGCAACTGTTTGAAGGGTTGGTAAATCCACTTCTATATATCCTTCTTTCGTATAAAAAGAACGAATGGAAGCAATAATTTTTGATCGAGTAAGAAATCGCTCTTTCACTTCTTCTGAAGAAAGAAGGTCGAGATATCTGCGTCGAAATCGCTCTTCGATATCTTGCAAACCACTCCATTTTTCAGGGAGAGGACGGAGAGATTTCGCAAGCATTTTCCACGAAGCAACTTGGAGAGTTTTTTCGTTTCTTTTTGTGATAAACAGTGTTCCTGTGACTTGCACAAAATCTCCAACATCAACAGTATTCCAAAATAAATCAAAATCTGAATCGGAAACAGCTTCACCTTTTTTGAGCAATCCTTGCATTTTTCCTGTTCCATCAAAAAAATGAAAGAAAATGAGTCCTCCTTGCGGACGCAGAGAAACGACCCTGCCGACCAAGGTATATGTTTTTTTCTTTGACTTTGAAAGTTTTGTAAATGAAGAAATTACTTCTTCAACATCTAAATCTTTTTCAGTATGGACCGGATACGCTTGAATTCCCTTTTCCTCAAGGGCTTTCAATTTTTCAATTCTGGTATTTCGGATTTCTTCGAGTGATGCCATCTGGACTAGGTTATAAATTCTCGCGAATAGCTTCTAGAACAGAAAAGCTATGCGTCTACTGTATATCAACAATAGTATATTCCATTGTACCGCTTGGGGTTTGAAAAGAAAATGATTCTCCTTTTTTCTTTCCAAACGCAGCGGATCCGAGAGGTGATTTTACAGAAATTTTTCCTTGTGCACTGTCTGCTTCTTCAGAGCTTACAATAGTAAATTCCTTAGTGTCTTTTTCTTTCCCTTTTCTTACTTTAATGGTTGCGCCAATTGATACTGAATCTGTTGCGTGAGTAGATACAATCGTAGCAGTTTTTAAAATCATCTCGAGTTTTTGAATTCTGTCTTCAACAGAGGCTTGCATATCGCGAGCTTCATGGTATTCCGCATTTTCAGAAAGGTCTCCTAAACCTTTTGCGTACTCTAGATTTTCAGCCACTTCTTTACGGCGAACTGTTTTTAGATTTTCCAGTTCTGCCTTAAATTCATCGAACTTTTTCTGAGTCAAATACTCATGATCATCTTTCATAGTGGAGCTATTGTAGCCTTTAAGTTCTAAAAGTCAACGAAAAAACGAGAAGCAATATTAGTCGAAATATTCCTCTGCATAGAGGGTCATCCACTCAAGCGTTTGCCTCATTACGTAGGTAGCTCCAACCTGATTTGCTCTTGGCCCTTTTTCCATAAGAACAGTAAATGCATACCGTGGATTTTCATATGGCCAATATCCCATAACCCAAGAATTTACCTCTTGCTTGCTCACCCCGAGCTCTGCAGTACCTGTTTTTGCCGCAGCGTTTACTCCAGGGATGTTAAGACCAGAAGCCGTGCCTTCAAGTACCCCTTGTCTCATCCCTTCCCGCACAATTTGCATTGATCGATCAGCGTACGGGATCACGGTCGTCTTTTTATCATTCACCGGATTATCAAGAAGAACGGTTGGAGTCACAAGTACCCCGCCATTAGCAATTCCAGCGACCGCACGAACTGCTTGTATCGGCGTAACCTGGAATCCGTATTGTCCTATAGAACTATTGTATGTGTCTCCAATTCTCCAATCACCTTCTTCAAACATCTTTGCTTTCCATTCTGGACTCGGAATAGTTCCTTCTTTTTCTCCCAACACATCAATTCCTGTTTTTGTACCAAATCCAAATCCGCGAATATATTTTTCAATGTTTGCAATACCAATACCTTTTTGATCTTCATATCCGCCACCAATGGCAAAAAAATATACGTTTGATGAGACCGCAATCGCCTTCCGCATATCTACCCAACCATGCACCTTCCAATCTTTAAAAATCGTAGGATTTGATGGGTTGTAACGGTTCGGAATAGTAATTTGACCATTTGCATGAATCTGCTTCAAAGGATCAATAATGTTTTCTTCGAGCGCACCTACAGCAATAAAGGGCTTCATAATTGAGCCTGGTATAAATTGTCCTGAAACAACTCTGTCCAAAAAAGGATTTCGTGCATCAGTAAGATATTCAGAAATAAGAGATTTGTTTGACCCCTGAGACATAATTTCTGGATCATATTCTGGAAAAGAAGTCATTGCGATTATTTCCCCATTATGAATGTCCA
>CAYVKU010000014.1:15592-16801 GCA_964452305.1 uncultured Candidatus Saccharibacteria bacterium
ACACCAGCTCCCGCAAGAAATCCACGTTCTCGCACTGTCGCTTCTAAACTCTCAAATAATTTTGCTTGGACTCGTTTATCAACGGAAAGCATGACGTTAGTACCATCTTTGGGTGGCTCAAGGACGCTCTCAGACTGGGTATGCCCTAATGCATTTGTTTCTGTGATTTTTAAACCATTAATACCCGTGAGCTCTTTATTAAATTCAAGTTCAACTCCATCTTTTGGGATAAATTCTGTTTGATAGTACACGCCGAATTTATCTTTTGCGGGATATTGCACATACCCAAGCACATGAGCAAATCCAGAGGAAGTAGCATACGCGCGTTTTGGAAACTCTCCTTCGGGATTTAATTCATTCCACGCTAATGGAACTCTGTTTCTGTCATAAATAACTCCTCTGTTTGCAAAAATAGTTGAGTGATCGAGTCGATTATTTTCACTTCTTTCTTTGTATGTTTCACCATGAACAATTTGCAAATTCCATAACTTCCCGACAAAAAACAAGGCAACTATCGCACAACTGATTGAAAACCAAACAAATGTTTTAGCATGAATAGGTTTTTCAAGTCTCCCTTCAAATTGATGCACGTCAAAATCTGGAAGGTTGGTTGAATCAAGAAAAATTTCATCAGGATCAATTTCGCCTCCAATATGTATTTTTCGCTTTAGTACTCTTCGTTTGAAATGCCGTAATATCATCCGAACTATTATAGCTCAACTTTAAATCGATCTCTCACCCAAAAAGAAAGGAGGAAAACAAACAAGAAAAAGATGAGATATGTATGCATATACACCACATTTTCTCGAGGTATACCATAGAGAATATCAAGACCATAACCTACGCCAATAGACTCGTATGGATTCTCAAAAAAAACACAAAACAAAATTGAAAGAATGACGGTTGTCCATACAGGCAAATACACACAAGAGAAAAGAAGAATCACAAATGAAATAATTCGAAGTGAAATATTACTCATACGGAATAATTTCTACCCACCGAATTTCAAAAATATTCAAAGGAACTTCTGCACGAACAAGTTTGAACGAATCCGTTTCTGTTTCATCAATACTTTTCACCTGAGCAAGTAAAAATGAACCGTCTCCTGGTAGTACAATAAAATCATCAATAGAAACACGGAAATCTTTAGGAACAATTGCGCTCATGTTTCCGCCACCCTTACCCTCAAGCACGATAGGACTTCCATCA
>CAYVKU010000015.1:0-364 GCA_964452305.1 uncultured Candidatus Saccharibacteria bacterium
CCAGCCAACTCGTGATAGGTTATCGCGCACGAGACGCGTCGATAGTCCGTCAGAGGTCTATTCTGAAAAGGCATACCTGCTGAGAGCAGTAGCCAGAACAAAAATCGCCCCTCATGGGGCGATTTTTGTTGACTATTTGATTCCGTGTTTTGCGCTCCAGTTATAACAATGAGCGAAACAGTAGCCTAAAATAAAGCCGACCACCACACTTGCTATTATTCCCTCTATCCAAGCAATTAAAGATCCCAAAGGTGCAGCTGTAAACAAAGAGAGCCACATATGGGAAAATTGTGCGCTTGGTAAGATTGCCTGTGCGATAGCGCACAGGACGAAGGCGACAATAAGTGTTCCTGATAGTGCGATC
>CAYVKU010000015.1:381-11022 GCA_964452305.1 uncultured Candidatus Saccharibacteria bacterium
GGCGAAAGAGTATTCATATTTATTTTTAAAAACTAATAAACATCTGAGTATATTATAATGCCCCCTTGCTTGTAGGCTGATAATGTTGTGTGCAGGAGTTCAATTTTCTGTTAAAATGGACTTGTCATGAAGCTCGCCTTCCCACAAGCAAATCGACTCAAGACCGTCCTCGGCGGGTCTGTTCTGATCTCATTGATCGTCGGCTTTCTCTGTATCAGCTTTATCCATGCGACTCCTGTTCATGCGGGAAATGGGTCTGGTCATATTGCGCATACGTCACACGGGGTTTCGCTTAAGAACTGTTGCGATGCTGGGGTAAGTGACCATATGGAGCTTTGGAAGAGTACCCTTGTGGGTATTCCACAAGGTTTCCAAGACCTCGTTCTACTCATCGTACTTGCGGTTGCATCTTCTTTTGCTCTTGCAGGATTCCTGGCAGCACCTCGTCTCGACACAAATCTTCTTTCAATACGCTTCAGGCAATACGCCCGAGAACATCCAGACATACGCACATACGATCCGCTTCGTTTAGCGTTCGCACGAGGCATTCTCCACCCAAAGACGTTCTAACGTCTCATTCATGTGAGCGAGTGTTCTGCACTCTGCTTTTTTGCCGTTATGGCATTACCTACTAACTTCTATTCACATGAATGAAACTACACAAGAACCATCACAACCAATAGTAAAAAACCAAAAACAAGCACTTGGGATACCGTTAGCAATTGTTATAGCGGGAGGACTTATCGCCGGAGCAGTATTCTTCGGTCTCAAAGGCAATCCTACACCGTCACCAACTGCTGTGGCACCTCAAGCACAGCAAGTTGCCGAGCAAGATGCAGGTAAAGCGCTTGAGAATATGAAACCAGTTGCTTCAGATGATCATATTCGCGGTAATCCTGATGCACCTATTAAGATAGTCGAGTATTCGGATACTGAATGCCCGTTTTGTAAACGCTTCCACGAGACTATGAAGCAGGTCATAGACGAGTATGGAGATACCGGAAAAGTTGCCTGGGTCTATCGTCACTTTCCGCTTGATCAACTGCACCCAAAAGCCCGGAAAGAAGCCGAAGCACTCGAATGCGCCGGTGCACAGGGTGGTAATGATACGTTCTGGAAATATGCAGATCGCCTCTACGAAATCACCCCATCAAACGACCGCCTTGACCCAGCAGAACTTCCGAAAATTGCACAGTATATTGGCATTGATGTGTCGAAGTTCAATGAATGCTTGAGTAGTGGCACCTATGCTGAGCATGTGGCGAACGACCTTGAGAATGCGGTAGCAACCGGCGGTCGTGGTACACCGTGGAGCATCTTTGTTGCGCCGGACGGCACCAAGTTCCCAATCAATGGGGCTCAGCCATATGAAGCAGTCAAACAGCTCATCGAAAACGCCCTTAAAAGTTCTTAACTCATGACGTTCGTACGCAGAAACATTGGATACATCATTCTCGCGCTAGCCGTGAGTGCGCTCATGCTAGCTGTTGCAATCCTGTTACCAAACAGCACACTTCTCACGCTTCTGTGGGCAAGTGAGGGTGTATCGGTACTTGGGAAACTCTCGGTGACACTAAGCCTTCTTGGTTCACTTGTAACAAATTTCTCACTACTTTCAGCCCTGACCACGGTAACAATCTCGATCCTCGTTGGAATAAATATCGCACTGATGTTCTACCTCTATCGACGTCAAAAATACTTCCTGACACGTGGAAGCGTTGCTACTACATCCGTTGGTGCACTCTTTGGGATGTTCAGTGTTGGCTGTGCAGCCTGTGGATCGATCATCCTCACCTCATTCCTAGGAGTTGTGGGTGGCATTGGCGCGCTCACATATTTACCACTTCGAGGGCAAGAGATTGGCATCCTTGGCGTACTCATTCTCGGATACACCACGTTTCTTCTCGTACGCACTATTACCAAACCACTAACCTGTGACATATTATGAAAAAACATTCGTTCACTATTGTCATTATTGCCATCCTTGTGTTGGCAATAGGACTCATATGGTGGGCAAAAGCAAATCAGACAAAACAAGTAGCATCAGGAGACTCAAATATTCTTTCCATGCGTGGAATCCATACCCATCCTGAACTCGAGATATTCGTAAAAGGTGAACAGATTGAGATACCTCAAAACGTTGGCATTGGTGCCGTCCATCAGCCAATGCATACCCACGATGACGCTCCGATCATACATCTCGAATACCCAGCCAGAGTGACCCGCGAAGATACTCGTCTTGGAAAATTCTTTGCGGTATGGGGTAAGGACTTTCGTGAGTTCGGACAGAACGTGACTATGACGGTGAACGGCGAACCAAACACAGAGTATGAAAATTATGAGATGAAGGACGGCGATAAAATCGAATTACATTATGAATAAAAAAGTAATAATTGTACTCATCATTGCCTTCGGGGCAGTCGGTATGTGGTGGACCTATTCAAACAATAAGTCCACCAATATGAGTATGGGAAGCATGATGTCGGGTACGGATATAAATCAAGAAGGAGGGCTTACACAACTGACAGATAAAAATGTGCCCGAGGTTAAACCAACTGAAGTCGTTCAACTAAAAAATGGAGATACGTTTAACTTGACCGCCTCTATTGTGAAGCAAGAAGTTGGTAATAGAACCATTAAACGTTTGGCATATAACGGACAAATACCCGGTCCTGTCATTAAAGTGGAGAAAGGAGCAAAGGTGACCGTTAATTTCACCAACAACCTTGATATGGAGACGGCACTCCACTCACATGGGTTACGTGGTCAATCAAAGTTCGATGGAGCGGCTCCCTTAACTCAAGACCCGATTCCGGTTGGAGGAACGTTCACGTACGAACTTGAATTTCCTGATACCGGTGTCTTCTGGTATCACCCGCATGTACGAGAAGACTACCAACAAGAGTTGGGATTATATGGAAACTTCATTGTTGACGAACTTGGCTACTGGAGCGAGGTCGATCAAGAACAGTACCTTATTGTTGATGACGTTCTTGAAAATGGAGATTTCAGTAAAGAGGTCGTAACCAACACACTGATGGGTCGTTTCGGAGATACTCTCCTCATCAATGACTCTGATAACTTTACGCTTAAAGTTAAGCAGGGTGAGATTACCCGACTCTTTCTCACCAATGTCGCTAATACCAGAACTTTCGACCTCTCTTTTAGTGGTGCAAAGACAAAGGTAGTTGGGGGCGATAATGGCCGCATTGAGAAAGAGGTCATGATTAATGACGTGGTCATGGCTCCATCTGAACGGTATGTTCTAGAAGTGTTATACCCACAAGCAGGAACGTATACCATTATGCACCGCGGCAAGAAGATGGGAACAGTGATTGTTGAACCAAGCGGTACCGATAGAGCAGCTGCCTTCGAAACACTTCGAGATAACTCTGCTGATTACGCCAGTTTACGTGGAAATATACAGTCACTACTCGCTCGCGTTCCAGACAAAAAGCTCCGACTTGATATCAGTATGAAAGGTCAAATGGAAAAGATGATGAAAGACATGGAGAGTGGTGAAGGTATGTCCATGTCGATGAATATGGGTGGGGATGATGAAGCGATGCGAGCTCACTGCCAGATGATGCCAAATATGGCTGGTTGCGAGAAGTATCTTGATGCTCCAGAGTCAGACACCAGGGCTGAAGAAGACGACGGTATCGAATGGGAGGAAGGTGATATGGCGATGATGAATAGTATGAGTACCGATGAAAATATTGAGTGGTTTATAGAAGATGAAGCGACGAAGAAGCGGAATGGGGATATTGATTGGTCGTTCAATAAAGGTGATCTGGTAAAAATCAGCATCAAGAACGATGAAAACGGTCTTCATCCCATGCAACACCCGATTCACTTCCATGGTCAGCGTTTCGTCGTTCTTACGCGTGAAGGGGTCGCAAACGAAAACCTTCAGTGGAAAGATACCGTGCTGATTCCTCGTGGACAGACGGTCGACATTCTCGTTGAGATGAGCAATCCCGGCGAGTGGATGGCGCATTGCCATATCGCAGAACACTTAGAGTCGGGCATGATGTTCGACTTTACGGTAACCGAATAAATATTATTAGTTAATAAAAAACGCTTATGAAAAAAATAATTTGGGGTATTAGTATCGGTCTGTTAATTGTCGTTGCTGTCATTATTAGTCAATCAAGCGATCCGACGGCGAGTCCCAATGTGTCCACTTCTTCAAATACCCCTGCGGTAACAGACAACTTTGTTATTGCATCGCTACCAAAAGGAAGTGTGAGTGAAGTGAAGATCTCGTCGGTCACGATGCCGGAAGCAGGATTTGTGGTGGTTCGTGAAGTGGACGATAAACGCCTCGGTCAAATTGTAGAAATTAGTGGATACCTAGAAGCTGGTATGCAAGAGAACGTCGTCGTCGCACTGGGTCGTGAGTACGCCTCTGCTGACAAATTGATCGTCATGCTCTACGGAGATACTAGTAACGATCAAGTCATGAATGATCTTGATCGTCCACTTCGAACTGAGAATAACTTACCAATTGCTCGCTATGTGAGTAGTGGTAAGGTAGTCCCGACCGACATTCTCGCCAACGGCTTTCAAGCTGAAGCCATAGCGATGATGGAAATGGGTCAGAGCATGCCTGGCATGGTAATGCCCATGGAAACTATTCGGTACACCAACGAAGGCTACGTACCAGCGAACATAACGGTTAAGGCGGGTACCATGGTGATGTTTGTAAACGAGAGTGATCAAGATATGTGGGTAGCCTCAAATGGTCATCCAGCACACACGGATTTGCCAACCTTTGATCAATTTGAGTTTTCACCAAAAGGTAGCCAGTATATTTACACCTTTGATCAAGTTGGTTCGTGGAAATATCACGATCACATTGCGCCAGTCTATGGCGGAGTTGTCACGGTCACTGAATAACCGTTATGTTATTAGGAATTAAAAGTACGCAGACACTGTTACTACGACATTTCAGTGTTGCGATTATAGGAATTCTATTAGTGGCTATGGTGTGGCAAGTAAATAGCACCTGGAGTCCTGACATGCGCCTCTGGAAAGCATTTGGCGGCGGATCGTTCTTCCTGCTTTGGTTTGCGCTTTTTATTGGACCGGCAGCCCGGGTGTGGCCACCGCTACAACGCCTCGTCTCACTTCGTCGGGAAGCAGGAGTATGGTTCTTCCTGATTGTCTTGGTACATGGATATCTCATCCTTGATGGATGGGTGCGGTGGAGTTTTTGGGAGTTTTTTGGCTATCAATACATTCCCGAAGTAGAGCAATACATGCGAGTTGAGGCGGGATTTGGGATTGCAAATCTAGCCGGACTTATGGCGTTAACGTTCACGCTTACGTTAGCCGCCACATCGTTCGATAGGGCGGTTAATTTTCTCGGTGTGTCATCATGGAAGTGGTTACACTCGTTCTCGTACGTGGTGTTCTATCTCAGTGCCATCCATGTTCTGTACTTTGCCTTTATTCATTACACGCCATCACTCTTGCGCGCTGTCTTGGGGCAACCTACGAACTACCCCGATAATCCACTAAAGTTCTACTACCTCGCAGCGTTCCTAAGTGGGCTTGTGGTGCAAATCATTGCGTTTATTCTGACGGTTCGTAAGCAACGTAATAGTGGATGGTGAATATGATCTTCGAAACACAGAAAATGTCACACCAATTGGTAGCAAAGAACACCTATGAAGTGGTCTTCAAACGTCCAAACGGTTTTCAGTTTAGCGTGGGTCAATATACACAAGTAGCATTACCAACACTCATGCATTCTGATGCAAAAGGAAACTCTCGCCAGTTTTCAATTGCCAGTTCGCTATCGAACCTTGCTGAAGTCTCGGTCGTTTTTCGTGATACCGGTAGTGGCTTCAAGCGGACACTGCTTGAAATACCTAACGGTTCACCGATTTCGTTAGAGCAAGGAGCGGGCAGTTTTGGTTTACCTTTAGTGCCTGCAAAACCACTCGTATTTGTTGCAGGTGGTGTTGGTATTTCACCATTTCTTAGTTACTTCCGTACCATATCGAACGCAACACTCGCACAACCCATCACATTGTTATACGGTAACCAGCATCCAGAAAGTGCAGCGTTTCGAAATGAGCTTGCTCTGTTTGCAAAAAAGCACCAACAATTCAAGCTCGAAGAAATCTACAAAAAACCAACCCCTTCGCTCTTTGCAAAATATGCAAGCAAATTGCTCTCTGCAACGTGGTTTGTGGTTGGTCCGCCAGCTATGGTTGCGACCACCGTGTACGGACTTGAAGCTGCGGGAGTTTACTCGAACTTGATTATTAAAGAGTCGTTTGATGGGTATTAAGAAAATTGACAATGATACCCCTGTGGGGGGTATCATCAACACATGCAATACATTGAAGATATAACCAAAGTAAAAATTGTTCACAACGTGAAGCAAGTGAAGTATGTCTTCGTAAAAGCTGGAAGTTGATGTTGTCGCGACCATCTTAATCCAACTGCCGAAGGTGTTTTTATTGTTGAAATAATGAGTTACAAGTAAAAGTAAAATGTATGAATCCAAAATATATTCGGTATACACTTATAGTATTGGTCGTTGTGGCGGGAGTGTACGCAATAACCAATCATCAGGCACATCTTGCACCGTATCTGCCGGTTACGTTCCTTTTAGGGTGTCTCTTTATGCATCTCTTTATGCACCATGGACACCACGGTCACGACCATAATGAGAAAGATAAACATGAATCATAATCACAAACATCACCACGATCACGGGGATACTCATGATAAACATGCAGGTCATAATACGGAGGACTTCCTCAAGAAGTTTTGGGTAGTACTCGTGTTAACAATTCCTATCGTCCTCTACTCAGATTTACCCGAAGCCTTCCTTGGCTGGTCTGCTCCAGCTTTTCCAGGCTCACATTACATACAAGCTATCCTTGGGAGTATCGTGTTCTTCTATGGTGGTTTTGTATTTCTCAAAGGAGCGTGGAATGAGCTTACGATTAGAATGCCTGGCATGATGACACTGATTGCAATCGCTATCAGTGCCGCCTATCTCTACAGTGTCGGTGTTGTTTTAGTTGGCGAGGGCATGACGCTCTTCTGGGAACTCTCTACCCTCGTGGGTGTCATGCTCATTGGCCACTGGATAGAAATGAAGGCAGTCAAAGGAGCACAAGGAGCACTTCGTGAGTTGGCAAAACTACTCCCTGATACTGCCGAAGTGATGCGGAATGGCACTCCCGTTACCGTCTCTCTTTCCGAACTACAAGAGGGGGATGTGGTGCTCGTACGTCCCGGCGGGAGAGTTCCCGCTGATGGAGAAGTGCTTACAGGAGAATCGGAAGTGGATGAATCCCTTATCACCGGCGAATCGCGCCCTGTGTTAAAACAGGTAGGTATGGAGATTATTGCCGGGTCAATTAATGGTGACGGTAGTCTTGAAATTCGTCTTGATAAACTTGGTGAACACACGTTTCTCGCAGGAATTATGCGGTTGGTGGCTGAGGCAGAATCTTCAAAGTCAAAGCTGCAGCTTCTTTCAGACCGTGCAGCGTTTTACCTTACACTCCTTGCAGTAATTGCTGGATTCATCACCTTTGCTTCATGGATTACGGTTGGGCAACCGTTTGGATTTGCAGTTGAGCGTCTCGTTGCGGTCTTGGTGATTGCCTGTCCTCATGCGCTTGGTCTCGCGATTCCACTTGTCGCTTCTATTTCGACCACTATGGCTTCGAGAAACGGCTTTTTCGTAAAAAGACGACTGGCGCTTGAAGCAGCTCGGAACGTTACTACGGTGCTGTTTGATAAAACAGGCACACTCACCAAGGGATCATTTGGTGTTGTTGCTATCATGGGTGACGTAAACAAAACACTGTCACTTGCGGGGGGTGCAAACAAAACTTCTGAACATCCCATTGGTCGAGCGATTGTCGCTCATGCGTATGCGGAGGAAACAATCCTTCCTCAAACTTCAGCCTTCACGAACATTCGTGGAAAGGGTGTTCAAGCAGACATTAATGGCAAACGAGTCTTTGTAGGGTCATCTTCGTTTGTTGCGGAGAGTGGTATTGTCATCCCTCCTGATCAACAGAAGGTTATACAAAATCACGAACTTGAGGGAAAGACGGTTATCCACGTGGTCGAAGGCGGCAGCTGGGTTGGAAGCATTGCACTTGCTGACGTCATTCGTGAGGAATCACGAGAAGCAATTTCCAAACTCAAAGATATGGGTGTACGCATTGCTATGATTACGGGCGACGCTGAAGATGTGGCCGCATGGGTTTCTAAAGAACTTGGCATCGATGAATACTTTGCCCATGTACTTCCTGAAGAGAAAGCGGATACTGTGAAGAAACTACAAGCGCGTGGTGAACGTGTTGCTATGGTGGGTGATGGAGTCAATGATGCGCCAGCGCTCACACAAGCAGATCTCGGTATTGCTATCGGGGCAGGCACGAACGTGGCGATTGAATCAGCGGGCATTATTCTTGTAAAGAACGACCCGCGCGACATACCAAAGATTATCCACCTTTCTCGACTCACGTACCGCAAAATGATCGAGAATCTTTTCTGGGCCACTGGGTACAACATCATCGCCTTGCCGATTGCGGCAGGTGCGCTTGTGATGTACGGCATCATGCTCCAACCAGCGGTAGCTGCCGTTTTTATGTCACTCTCAACCGTTATTGTAGCAATTAACGCGTCTTTGCTTCGAAAAAACGTGCTTTAGCTTATTTAAGCGAAATCGTTTTGTGTTGGAGTAAAATTTGACCTTTAAGACAACCGAGTAGTTCGCGTTTCTCTATATCTTTACCCTCCCTCAACAAATATTTAGAGTAATTGCGTATATCTACATCTGCCACTGTTACCTGAATAGATTTTCCTAAAAATATTCTCTGGAATTTCTTGAATCGTTCAATCTCATTCTTCATCTTTTCTTTAATGCCGATTTCGTCGATATCAATGACATCCATTAAGTCCTCAAATTGCTTAATGAGATCTATTTCGTTGATATAGCCACATTTGCAGTTCGGATCTCTCCGTTTGGTGCAGCCGTAGTAAACGTGCCGGTGTATATTGCCGTTCTTCTGCTTCTTGAACTTTTCGTCGGCTGTAATGCCTGACCCGCATAAGCCACAGGTCATAAGTTTAGTAAAAGCAAACTCCTTACCTTCAGACCTGACGAATTGGCTTTTTACTTGCTCTTGAACCTGATCAAATAGCTCTTTAGTGATTAGAGGCTCATGCTTTCCCTGATACCAATTTCCAGAGTTCTTGGGATATTCAAATACTCCGTAATAAAAGTGATTCTCTAGAATGCAGTAAATGTTGCTCACCGTTAGATTTTTATTTCCAGCAGCGGTCTTGAAGTTGAGATCAAACTTTAGCCAGTTGTATACCTTTCGTCCTGACCACTTTTCATAAGCGACCTTCTCAAATACTTTTCTGATGATTGGTCCTCGGTCTGGATCTATTAGGGTCTCGCACTTTCGATCTATTCGTTTTTCTTTGAGATAGCCTGTTGGGGCAGGGGCAGGCCATAATCCCATCTCACAACGAGTTCGCAGTCCTCGCTTCACGTTGATACTCTTGTTGTCGTTCTCGAGCCTCGCCTTCATCCCGACCTGGTTTATGTCTATGCGATCGACAATCTCATTGGGTAATTTATTTTGTATTTAGTATTAAGTATTTTTGGTTTAGATTATCAATTTTATTATTGGTACAATAAAATTCTATAAAATTTATAGTATTGAAATATAAATCATGAACAGATTTAAAAAGTTTAAATCTACATTACTGTTTCAACTGCCAATTCTTGTTGTACTCATTCTATTTTTTGATACTTTGAAAAAGAGTTGGAAAAACCATCCTATATATACTTGGCGTGCTTTTGTTTGGACCTGCGTTTTTTATCTAATATCTTTAGGACTCTATTTATTGGTACGTAAAGTTGTTAAACGTTTTATATTGAAGCCGCTGTTAAGTAAAATTGTGGTAGGGGTTGTCTTCATTATTGTCTTTTTTGCTGGAATATTATCTATACAAAATATTGATTTAATTTGTATAGAAAAAAGCCATTTTCCTTTTGGTTTACTACAATGCGTAGAAAAAGAAAGTCCTGATTCTTCTTTTCCAATAGGTACTTTGGTTTTAACTCCAAACGGGATGAGGGCTATTGAAACTATTAAAGTAGGTGATGAAATAATTTCATTCGATATAGAAAGACAAGAAAAAGTTGTTTCAAAGGTTGAAAGAATTTTTGCAAAAAAAGTAACAGACTTTATACGGATTAATAATCAATTAGAGACTACCAGTAAACATCCTTTCGCTTTAGTTGATGTGGACGATAAGAATAAAGTTATTTGGAGAAACGCTGACCATTTAAAAATCGGGGATTGTATGGTTGTTGCAAAAAATCATTGCGAAAGAATCGAAAAACTCAACCAGTTTGATTCAGAAAAACCTGTTGAGGTATTTAATCTTCAGGTGTCTGGGAACGAAAATTACTTTGTAAAAGTAGGGGATGTGTATGTGCTTGTTCATAATAAACAATACATTTACTAAATTCTTTTGTGAAAATTAGGATTTTGAATATTGAATTTTCTTATTGTATTAAAGTTCCAACTCCGTACCACACACCCAGCCAGCTCGTGCTGAGTGATCACGCACGAG
>CAYVKU010000015.1:11040-12952 GCA_964452305.1 uncultured Candidatus Saccharibacteria bacterium
AAAGAAAAAGCCGCTCATTGAGCGGCTCCCACTTGCGCTTGTTCAAGCTTTCGCCTGATGTAGCTCAGCGACCATTCCGTGTACTGCCGTACCCTTTCCGGCCTGAGACCGATCATCATACCGGTCTGTTCGAGAGTGCGTCTGTTTCCGTCATAAAGACCGAGGCGGATTGAAAGACAGACGAACCGCTCGGGATCCTTTGTGCGAAGCGACTCAACGATTTCCTTCAGCCTAGGGCGCACCTCGACTTCTTGACGTCTTGTGAACTCGTGTTTCCACAATTCGGAGATAAGATTGGAAATCCCATCCTCCGAAAAGTCCATTGGTTGTCTCTTGACCATCGAATCCTCGGGGTTATATCCAGTGGCAATAATATCATAAATATATAATAATGTAAAGTACTCGAGACCCGTCGTTTTGAAATGATAAAATAGGCTCAATCCGCCAAGCAGGGTTTAACCGATTACGGTTGCAGCCCGAGACGGCCAGCTCGTGATAAGCTAGAAATATATGACCAACGAGATAATTATTTCTCCAGCAATTCCAAAAGACGCTAGAGGTATTCAATGGGTATTCTATAAAACTTGGTTAGCTACATATCCAAATGAACAATTCGGGATAACTCTCGATGATTTAGAACATAGACACAAAGATAAGCTAACAGATGAATACATAAAGGGGAGAGAAAAAGTTATTGAAGAAATGACTAGCGATGAACTCTTTTTAGTGGCTAAGGATAATGCAGAAATTATTGGCGTTGGATACTTCACGAAAAAAGAAAAAAACCAGCTTCAAGCAATGTACATATTGCCTGAATATCAAGGTAAGGGAATTGGGAAACAATTATGGAAAGAAGCTAAAGAATTTTTCAAACCTGGACAAGATGTATATGTTGAAGTAGTTGAATACAATATGAATGCAATCAACTTTTACAAGTCTTTAGGTTTTGTTGATACGGGCAAGAGATTCTCAGATGAGAGATTCAGGATGAAAAGTGGGGCAGTTTTTCCCGAGATAGAGATGGTTCTAAAAGCGGGACAGTTTTAGGCAGAAAGGTTCCAACTTCGTACCACACACCCGGCAACGGAAAATTCTCATACATATATGTATGAGAATTTTGTGTAATAGGGGAAAGGAAGTGAATTGATTCACTTCCGTCAGGGATTCGAAAAGGTTCTTTCATATTTTCGAGAAGCTTGCTTTGAGAAAATGGAAAACCTACACTGTTCCTGTAAGGAAAGAAATTCGCTGTTTCCCAGCTCGTTAATTTCAAAATAAAAAAACCACCAACAATTTCTTGAAGGCGGGGTAGAACTTGGGCAGCCGCGTAGCTACTAACGAAGAGGGTGGTATTTCACTGATGACTCCCTCAAACCCCAACATCTATGGAATTTGATTTCATCGTCTCCCACTTATGCTACTCAGATCGTTTTCGCTAATTGGCCCATTGTCGGGGATCGAACCCGAAATCGCACTCCATTAGCCAATGTTGCCCAAGTTCTAGTTCTCGATACTATACTCAACTATTTCTTTCGTCAATGCGCTTTTTCTTATAAAAAATTTTTCATTCTTACAGGACTGCGATTTGTTGCTAGCTATTTTTCTTGAACAAATCACGGTAGCTTTGTACTAAGTTATTAGCGGTTTAGTTTTTCCATTTTTCCACTGGAGAAGAAGGTTAAAATTACGTATACTTGCTTTATGAATTTTTATCAGCGAGCGGGAGCATTTTCTACCGTACTATTCTTTGTAGTTATTTTGCTCCCAGTTGCGGTTTCAGCCTCAGAACTTGTGGGTTATTGGAAATTCAACGAATCTTCTGGTGATGCAGTCGATTCGTCTGGAAATCTTCCTAATCTTACTAATAACAATGTTACTTATGGAGCTGGTCAGTATGGCAATGCTGCTTACT
>CAYVKU010000015.1:12962-16467 GCA_964452305.1 uncultured Candidatus Saccharibacteria bacterium
ATGGCGTTTTGCCGTTCGACTGCGGGGGCACCGACCCAACTTCAGGATTGTTTGCATTTGAATCGGCACCCGGATTGCAGTCGTTCACTTTTTCAGCTTGGCTTTGGAGGGATGCTGGCGGTGGTCAAGAAATTTATTTTTCACAAGGATCAGGTGATGGCAATCATAACAATCTTCATCTTCGTGTATATGACGATGGTCTGATGCGTTTTGGTTTTTTGAACAATGATCTCGATGCGCCTGCTGGAACATTTACGATGGGTCAATGGAACCATGTTGTGTTGACTTATGACGCAGCTACTAACGCCCGCAAGATATATCTTAATGGCGGTGCCGCTAAGGCGTCTGATACATCAGCATCTGATTTCATCGGAAATACCGCTCTCAATATTGGACGTTGGATTCGCAATGGTGGCGACCAATACTGGACCGGTAGGATTGATGACTTGAAGATTTACAACCGCGCCCTGACTCTTGAGGAAGTGGATGATCTTGCTGAAGGGGGAGCAGGTCCTGGGCTTTTTGGTGTCGAGGCATTCAGCCCCGCCGATAACGCAACGGGAGTTTCGCTTACGGCGAATTTGACTGCAACATTCAGTACTACTACTGTTGCAACTTCAACTGGTTCCATCAGTATCTACAAAACTTCAGATAATTCACTTGTAGAATCTATTGCCGTTTCTAGTTCTCAAATTACAAAATCAGGGGCAGATATCACTATTAATCCGAGCGTTACTCTTCAAAACTCAACAGAGTACTACGTATGGATTCCCTCTACCGCATTTAAAGATGCTAACGACGTGTTTTATGAAGGTACTACCGCCTCGACCACGTGGAGCTTCACCACTCTTGCTGATGCTATAGCTCCAACAATTTCTGATGTTGCCACTTCAAGCATTACCAACACAGGTGCAACCATCACTTGGAATACCAATGAAGCGGCTTCTACAAAAGTTGTGTACTCTGCTGATACGAACTATGCATCAACCACTGCCGAAGCAAACACTAGTCCTCGTGTTACGAGTCATTCACAATCACTCTCTAATTTGCTCGCGTGTACTTTGTATAATTTTAAAGTAGTGTCACGTGATGCTTCTGGTAATGCGGCCACCTCAACTGCAAATACGTTTTTGACCACAGGTTGTTCTGGAGGAGCAACTCCTTCTACATCTACATCAACCGTTGTGACAGTTTCTTCTTCTGCGACGACCACGATTACCGATGGAAATAACACTCTATCTGTAGGAACTCCGCAAAATTTCACCGCAACTTCTTCTTCGATAGTAATTCAAATTAAAGGACTGCCGTCTCAAACAGTGCTGAACTCACTTGGTAAACCAGCAAGCTCATTGAATAGTGGTGCAAGCGTGGTATTTGATGTGAAAGCGCTCATTGATAACATTACAGAACTCGATTCCTTCGATGTTCCTGTGACTATTACATATACGTATGCCGATGCTGATGTTTCAGGCCTTAACGAAACGTCTCTCTCGATGTATCACTACGCGAACGGAGCATGGTCGCAACTTGATGATTGTTCAGTAAACACTGCAACAAATACAATTACTTGTACCGCTCCGCATTTTTCTATTTTTGCGATATTTGGAAATCCAGTCAGCACTTCTAGTCAAGCCGCAGGATCTCGATCTTCTGGAGCAACTCGCTTTGGATGTAAAGATCCAAATGCCTCAAATTTTGATTATTTCACGAGTCACAAGCAAGAGCTTTGTAAATACGGATTAGAAAAAACTTCGAATATTTGCGCTCCTTATATCAAAACGTATATTCGCTATGGTGCAGAAAATAATTCGGATGATGTACGAAAACTTGAAACGTTCCTTAATGAAAAACAAGGAGAGAAGCTTGTGGTTGATGGGGTATACGGAATCGAAGATAGTGAAGCGGTAAAACGTTTTCAGGAAAAATATGCAAGTGAAGTGTTAGGTGTGTGGGGATTAGATGAATCGACTGGTTATGTGTACCGCACTACACTCATGAAAATCAATTCTTTCTACTGCAATGCATCTATTACATGTCCCGCATTTACTGAGTACAACAATCTCACAGAGAATTCAGTATCTCAAGAAGTAGAAAAAACAAAAATACTTTTGTCAGAACTCGGATTTTACAAAGGTGTAATAAATAATACATTCGATGCTGAAATGCATGCGTCACTGAAGTATTTCCAAGAAACGTTTAATGAGACAATGCTCAAACCGTGGGGACTTACTCGTGGTACTGGATATAAATACAAAACAACAAACAAGTTTCTCAATATGCTTGTTGGTTGTAAGACAGGGGCGGTAGATCTCGAAGGAAAAGGTATGTTTGATTATTAGGTCTTTATGAAAAATAAACTCCCGTTGTTTATATTGTTTGTAACGGCGCTTGTTTGTTCAAGGTTCTTTTTTCATTTTTTGCATGATCCTGAAGGAGCAAATCTCATTATTTTTGTTGGAATGGCATTTGTCATTTATGCTCTGTCTTATATTTTGTATATACGCAAGATTTCAACTTTCCATCTCAAAAACACTCTGTTGGGAGTGATATTACAAATAGTAATTACACTTTTTGCATACCTCTTTTTGAGTTAATCTTGTGTGGGGGTGTGGAGTAAATACATGCATGTGTGATATTCTTATAGGTACAAACATATGAAAAAAATAATAATAGCTGTATTGGTATTACTAGTAATAGGGGGAGGGGTGTGGTTTGCAAAAAACGGTGGAATGGGTCAAGAGGTTTCAAAAGTTGATGCGATTGATACAGTCGGCGGTTTCTATGATCAGTGGCTTCTTGCAACTAAGCAACCGGAAGCTGTTCCTAATCGAGCAACACTTGCAAAGTCTCCCATCTTAAGTAAGGAGTTACGAAAAAAACTTGGAGAGGCGCTCAAGCAAACAGAATCTACTCTTGATCCAGTATTGTGTCAGGCAACTGTTCCAGAAGACATTTCATTGCGACAAGTATCTGAAACTGCAGAAAAAGCAGAAATTCTTGTAACTGCTCGAAACAGTAAAGCAACAGAACAAGCTATCATTATTCTTCAAAAACTAAATGAGGGATGGTATATCAACGAGATAAACTGTTCACTTGGAGAATTTGAACCAGAAAGAGAATTTACGTTTGAGAAAGAAGGCTTTCTTTTGAAAGATTCAGTACCAGCTCCTTATGATGCAAAAAATTGGCATATTGTTTTTGAACAAAATGGCACAGCCGGACATGTTGCGCCGCTCTTCTTTGACGGAGAAAGTCAGTGTACAGCTCTTAGTGGAAATGTCTCTCAATGTAATCCAGCGCAGTTTGCAGAAGCAACAAAAGTTCTCGTAAAAGGACAAATGAGTGAACGTGGGGTAAGTGTAAAACAACTTCTCTTTGTAAAAGAATAACTTAAAAAACCGCTATAAGGCGGTTTTTTGATACGAAATTTTTTATCAAATTTTTGACAAAATTATTTTTGTATGTTTTTCTAATGTAAGTAGCACAACCTTAACAAGGAGAGACT
>CAYVKU010000016.1:0-439 GCA_964452305.1 uncultured Candidatus Saccharibacteria bacterium
GGTGATGAACGGTTCTCCAAGACTGTATTGTTTCCACGCACGAAGATTGTATGTGTTAGGCACTCCTGCAGAACTTCTTCCTACGTGAGTGACGCGATACGGTCCTGATCCAACAGGAACCACATTGTATTCACTGAAAGTAAATTCATCTGCAGTTGCTGTTTGCCAAATATGCTTTGGTAGAATGCCGAGAGTTGTATTTTCAAGAAATGGGCCATACGGCTCTTTTAATCGAAATTCAATCTCTCTTCCTTCTGCACGAACGATTTCAACACCTTCCCAATTTGCACGCTTAGGACTTTTGATTGATGGATCCTGAGCTTTGCTTACAGTAAAAGCAACATCGAGTGCTGTCACTGGAGTGCCGTCATGGAATCGAGCATTTTCTCGAATGGTGAATGTATACGTTTTTCCGTCTTCTCCAATGGTATAACTTTCT
>CAYVKU010000016.1:528-2287 GCA_964452305.1 uncultured Candidatus Saccharibacteria bacterium
ATTTACAAAGCGAGGTGATCCGACAATGCCTTCAACAAGCTCTCCGCCACGATCTGGAACAGATACAAGAAACATATTGTTTACTTGAATCAACATAAGTAGTGCACTTCCTGCAAATGCTACTGTGAAAAACCAGAAAAGCGTGCGCTCGCCATCTTTGAAAGAACGTATTGCCTTTCGCATTTGGTCAGCGAAGGGAAGAGAAAACCTTTTTGTAAGGAACATGTGAAAATGTTTGTTCACGGTATGTGTATGAGTATGTCCGAATCTTCGGACTCTGCGTATTTATCCAACAAGGATAGCTATGAATGCTGAGAGGGCAAAAAGTGCTCCAATAGCGATAGTCAAACGGAATAGTGTTTTTTCCGCTCCTCGTCTTTCGTATTGAGTTTGGCTAAAAGCATCAGCACCAAACGCGCTTCCAAGCCCAGCATCACTTCTCTGCATAAGAACCCCTCCAATAAGAAGGACTGAGAGAATGATCTGCACATACGGTAGAACCGAAGAAATACTCATTGGAAACTAGTATACCTTTGGGTATGAAATTTGCAAGATGTCATAAAAACCCTATATAGAGCCACGTTATTGAGGTGAATATATTTGACAAATATTCTACAAATGATATAATGATACCTAGAAGTTATTTACATCCACTTTTTCTTTTTGGAGGCAAGATGCGGGATGTCCAAGACGTTGTTTCGCACCTCGTTCGCTTGGTTGCGGCTCTCTTTTCCGAGTTTCGTATCGCAAGTGAGACGGTTGGGAGGTTTGGTTTCAATGCCTACATCGTCGACATGAAGCGTGTGTGCGAAGAGAAGTTTCTGCACCTCCTTCGACTCGAGAGTTCGGATTCTGTGCAGGATTTCTCTTATTTGGAACTTTGGCGCTTGGATGCCTTGGTTCAGGAAGTCGATACGATGCTCTTTCACCTTCGTTTGAAGCAGGTGAAGTATTTCCTCTCTTCTGAGTGCGAGAGGACGCTCCTCTCACGGTTTTTCCCTGGCGAATCAACCGATAGTGCGATGGTTTCTCGACTTCGTCGCTCCTACTCTCTTTCGATTCGATCTGTGCAGATTGGTAATCTCAATCCGCACAACGTCGATTCTGTGCTTGCTCAGTTGAGAGAGGGTCTTCTTCAGATCATCGATCATGGAGAAGCTCTCTTGGAAGAGCGTGCCAAGAACAGTCTCAAGGAGACACTTTCTCGTGCTGAATCTCGTTCCCGACTCTCGGTGATGAGGGGAGGCAAGAGTTTGGAGAAGAGGCAGAGTGATCGCAATCGTCGAAACACGATGCGGGGTCCTGTCCGTCAGGATGACTCCAAGCGCCGAAGCAAGAAGGTGCAGTAAAGGAAAAGGAAATAACCCCCGAGTGACTATGTCACTCGGGGGTTTGTTGTATCTGTGGTGTAGGCATTCAAAATAATTGACGTCTTAAGCGACTTCTCTATAATAGAGCCACATTTAGAAGTAATTATTTTGCATCATGAGTAAAAAAGGAACACGATACTCGAATACCTTTGGTGCGAAACCTCTTGGTGATCGAGTGTTTATTAAAGAAATCGACGAGAAAACAAAAAAGACTTCAACTGGTATTTACATTCCTGAAACAGTAAAGGAAGATCGTGGTGCGAAAAAGGGAATAGTGGTTGCGGTAGGTGATGGAAGATATGATGACGGAGTACAGATTCCGGTTGCGGTCAAAAAAGGAGATACGGTACTTTTCCAGTGGGGTGATCAAGTTATGATCGAGGGTGAAG
>CAYVKU010000016.1:2312-14393 GCA_964452305.1 uncultured Candidatus Saccharibacteria bacterium
GTATCAGAAATTATTGCAATTATCGGATAATCGAATAGATCACAATGGCAAAAGTTATTCTTTTTAATGAAGAAGCAAGAAAGGCTCTCAAGCGTGGTGTCGATATTGTTGGTGAGGCGGTAAAGGTAACAATCGGTCCTCGAGGAAGAAATGTTGTGCTTGAACGTGGATATGGCGCTCCTACTATCACAAACGATGGTGTTTCTATTGCAAAAGAAATAGTACTCAAAGATAAGTTTGAAAATATGGGTGCGGAGATTGTAAAAGAAGTCGCAACAAAAACAAACGATATTGCAGGAGATGGCACAACAACATCTGTCGTTTTGACACAAGCGCTTGTGCATGAAGGTATGAGGCATACTGCCCTTGGGGTAAATGCTATGGCAATTCGCCTCGGTATGGAACACGCTCTTTCGGAGGGGGTGAAAGCGCTTAAAGGAATGGCAAAACCAATTAAAAGTGATGCTGAAATTAAGCAAGTGGCAACTATTTCTGCTGAGTCAGAAGAAATCGGTTCAATCATTGCTGAGACCATACAAAAAGTTGGGAAAGATGGAGTTGTGACTGTCGAAGAATCTCAATCATTCGGCGTTGAGTCTGAAGTAGTGGAAGGACTTCAGTTTGATAAAGGGTATGTATCTCCATACATGATTACAAACACTGAACGCATGGAGGCGGAGTATCGTGATGTACCAATTCTTATTACTGATAAGAAAATCAGTACGGTAAAAGAAATTCTCCCACTTCTTGAAAGTCTTGCTCAAGGTGGCAAAAAAGAGCTTGTGATTATTGCGGAAGATATTGATGGTGAAGCACTTACTACATTTGTAGTAAATAAACTTCGTGGAGGATTTCATGTTCTTGGAATTAAAGCTCCAGGATTTGGTGATCGAAAGAAAGACATGCTTCAAGATATCGCGACTGTAGTCGGTGCTACGGTTGTATCAGAGACAACAGGACTTGCTCTTGAAGGTGCTGATGTGTCGCATCTTGGAAAAGCGGTAAAAGTAATTGCAACAAAAGACGCTACGGTTGTGGTGGGAGGAAAAGGTAAGAAGCAAGATATCACAGCGCGAATTGCGCAACTTAAAAAACAAAAAGAAGTTTCAAAAAATACCTTTGACAAAGAAAAAATTGACGAACGAATCGCAAAACTCTCAGGAGGGGTAGCGGTCATTCGTGTGGGTGCAGCAACGGAAACAGAGATGAAATATCTCAAATTAAAGATCGAAGATGCTGTAAATGCAACAAAAGCAGCGATTGAAGAAGGGATCGTTGCTGGTGGTGGAACTGCGCTCGTTAAAGTTGCAAAGAAGCTTCTTTCTATGAAAATTGCACATCATTCCGAGGAATCAAAAATAGGATTTGATATCGTGGTGCGCTCATTAGAAGCTCCTCTTCGACAAATTGTGATCAATACAGGAAAAAATGATGGATCAGGAATGGTTGAAAAAGTTATGGAAGCAAAAGAAGAGCATGCTGGGTACAGCGCAGTCGACGATGTCTTTGAAGGAGATATGATCAAAAAAGGAATTATTGATCCAGTAAAAGTAACTCGTACTGCTTTACAAAATGCGGTGTCCGCTGCATCAATCCTTCTTACAACAGAAGTTGCAGTTGCAGAAGAGCCAAAAGAAGAAAAAGGAGAACCTACTTCTGGGGTGGGATACTGAGGATAGTTTCTAGTGACTAGTTGCTAGTTAATAAAAAAGCCGTCTCTATGTCGAGACGGCTTTTTGCCGACCGCGCTTGTTAGGGACAAGTTGAGCGGCAATTGCAGCTTTTTCCATACTGCCAAACGCTTGAGTCCAAGCAGTGTGGTAAGGAATGCGTTTCCTCTTTTTGCGAGTCAATCGCGCGAAAAGATTGATTTCAAATATGCTTGGAGTATGTCCAAGTTTGCTTGCCATAAACCGCATGAGTCGAACCAATCGATGCATACGAAGTATCCGTTTTTTCTCTCTGAAACGCTGTTTGTACGTATTCAGAAGTCCAAAACGGGAAAGCGCTCCTTGGAGACACGAAACGGTTACATGAAGCTTGCTCGCAGCTTCTTCCAAAGAGTATGAAGCATCACACATTTTGGTCACGTCTTCTACTTTGAATTTGTGGCGATAAGGGTCAATTGGTGAGACGCTCACGTCTCGATGGATGATTTGAGAAACTCTTTGTTTGCTCACTCCGCCCATCAATGCTCCAATTCGCTCAAGTGACCATCCGTCATGAATTGCGAGATAGTGCATTAATCGAGCACGTGGATGGGGAATATGCGAAGCTTTTTCTGTCACGATACCCTCCATGGAAAGGTCGGTCTCCATTTAGAAAACCATTATTTTGTGTACAAGTCAATTGTTTTGTCTATGGTATAATATGAAAACAATAATAATGTAACAATAAATATGCTTAGTATATTAGTATCAATCATTGTCGTGCTTCTTCTTGTTTCAGGTTTTTTTAATGTTATTCCGTGGGCGCTCAATGTTCCTGCACTTCTTATCGTGGGAGTGGTTTGGATTGTGTTGTTCTATAACGGTTTTGTCCGATTAGTAAATCGCGCAAAAGAAGCGTGGGCGGATATTGATGTGCAGCTGAAGCGAAGATACGACCTTATTCCGAATCTTGTGGAAACAGTAAAAGGTTATGCTGCTCATGAGACAAGTGCATTTGAGAACGTAACAAAAGCACGTACTCTTGCTATGGGCGCGCAAAGCGTTTCTGATCATGGAAAGGCGGAAAACATGCTTTCGGGCGCATTGAAATCACTTTTTGCAGTGTCTGAAGCGTATCCAGATTTGAAGGCAAACGAAAATTTCGCTCAGCTCCAGAGAGAACTTGCTGATACTGAAGACAAGATTCAAGCCGCACGACGTTTTTACAATACACAGGTTCGAGATCTCAATATCGGAATCGAATCATTTCCTGGAAATGTTATTGCGAGCGCTTTTCGTTTTCAAAAAATGGAATTCTTTGAACTTGAAGAAGAAGCGGCAAGAAATCCAGTATCAGTAACATTCTAAATGTATGGAAGATACACAGCAGAAACCACAATCTCATACTCCCGTTTCTCAATCAGAAGAGGTGAGATATGCAGGATTTTGGTTGAGAGTGTGGGCGGAAGCAATTGATTCAATTATTTTGTTTTCAGCACTCAATATTGTAGCTTTCGTACTTGGTACTGGTGAGCCAGAAAATACATCAATACTTCTTCTTGGAGGATGGCTGTACTATGCATTTCAAGAGAGCGGAGATGCTCAAGCAACCATCGGCAAAAGAACTGCAGGTATTGCTGTGACAAATCTGAGTGGAGGAAAAATAACATTCTGGAATGCAACAGGACGATATTATGGAAAAATTCTTTCAGTTATTACTCTGTTCATTGGATATTTTATGGTCATTTGGACAGATAAAAAACAAGCGCTTCACGATAAAGTTGCTCGTACACTCGTTGTAAGAAAAAAATAAATGGAAGGTTCACAGAATCTATACACCCATCAAGATGCAAATGTAGCGAAAACGTGGATATTCATGTCGGCGTTTTTTGTCGGGGTAATTTTCTTAGGATGGTTGTTCGCGACTATTTATGGAAATGCATGGATTCTCTACATTGCAGTAGTCTTTTCAATTGGAATGAATATTGTTTCCTATTGGTATTCAGACAGAATCGTACTTTTTATGCATAAAGCACGATCTGCTACTCGTGAAGAATTTTTTGATCTCTATACAGTTACAGAAAATCTCTCCATTGCAGCAGGACTTCCAATGCCAAAACTTTATGTAATTGAAGAGGCTTCACCAAATGCGTTTGCAACAGGAAGAAATAAAGAGCACGGAGTTGTTGCGGTAACAACAGGATTACTCTCGATTCTTGATCGATCAGAATTAGAGGGAGTTATTGCCCATGAGCTTTCTCATATCGGCAATAGAGATATTCTTCTCGGAACTGTAGTGGTAGTACTTGCTGGATTCGTAGCGCTTATTTCAGATTTTTTTCTTCGATCACTTACGTATGGAGGAGGGAGAGATGATAACAATCGTGCGCATGGAATTTTGATGCTTGTTGGAGTTGTGTTTGCGCTCCTCTCTCCGCTTGTCGCAACACTTATTCGCCTTGCGATTTCACGAAAGAGAGAATTTCTTGCAGACGCAGGAGGAGCTCTTCTTACGCGTTATCCAGAAGGTCTTGCGAGAGCTCTTCAGAAAATTAGCGAAGCGGGGGTGCCAATGAAAACTGCTCATAATGCGACTGCTCATCTTTTTATTTCAAATCCGTTCGGACCAAAATCAAAACTTTCTGGTTTGCAAAAATTGTTCATGACCCATCCTCCTACTGAAGAAAGAATCCATGCGCTTCTTGGAAAATAATAATGACTAATCAGGAAACATTACTTGCTCGCATACAAGAACTCGAAGCGAAGATCGAGGAGTTAGAGCGAGATAGAATCCACGATTTTCTCACTGGATTAAAAACTCGAGCGTTTTTTGATGAGGAAGTCCGAGTGTTCTTTGATCTTATGAACGCACACGATTCACATCACAGAAAAGAATCGTTCGGATTCTCTCATCTTTCGATTTTGTATGTTGATATTGATTATTTCAAAAAAATCAATGATACGTTTGGGCATGCAACAGGTGATGAGGTATTGAAAACAGTTGCAAAAGAAATTCAAGACGAAGTGAGAGAAGAAGATATCGTTGCTCGTTGGGGCGGGGAAGAAATGGTGGTTGCGCTTCTCGGAGCAAACATTGAAGATGCACGGGCTAAAGCAGAAAATATGAGAAAGAATGTTCTCTCGCTCTCATTTCCGTCATTTCCCGATCTCCATGTCACTGTTTCAATTGGAATTGCTACTTTTGAAAAGGGAATTTCATTTGAAAAAACACTTGAGCGTGCAGATTCTGCTTTATATGAAGCAAAAGAATCAGGAAGAAATATTGTGGTAGTGTGGGATGAATCGCTAGAACAAAAGACTAACGAGTAGGGAATAATGAATTTGCATACTATTCTATATTTGTAGTCCGTCATTCATTGTGGTTTTCTGGAGGTGTCGCATAGCGGTCTAGTGCACCACGTTGGAAACGTGGCAGATCGAAAGGTCTCGAGAGTTCGAATCTCTCCACCTCCGCAATGATTCGCGAGGAAGCCTAAATGGCTTCCGAGTGATGTATCAGTGCGTGAGAGAGTGGGAGATTCGAAAGACGGACTGAACGTAGTGAAGGAGTCCGGGCAGGAGCCACTTATGAGCGAAGCGAATTAGTGAGCTGACGCCGAATCTCTCCACCTCCGCAATGATTCGCGAGGAAGAAGTTATATTGACATTTAGGTATATTGTGTGATATAATGGGAACAGTCGTTTTTTCATATACTACACATAGGGAGGAAGTATGGGCTCTGTACTTGAGACAGTAAACCATGTCCGTCTCGTTATCCTCACTCCGATGGAAACACTTCCGTCGTGGGTGGAGTGTGTTCCAGAACCTCTTCCGGTTGCGCGTTCTGTTTCGAGAACAAGAAGTCTTTTCTCGACGCAAGGCTCATTCACAGTTTCTTCGTGTGTCAATGAGCTCGTGAACGCTGGGTTTGAACTGCAGGGCGGACACCGTTTTCTTTTGAAGGGAAGACCTCTCGCAAAAGCGGTGTTTGTGTTCAAGACTGCCTTGTCTGTTGATGTTTCTCGAACCGAAGAACAACATCTCTCTGACCTCGAAGATCTTCTCTCGGGCAAATGGTTTGTTCGAGCGGATCAGAATGGTCCGATCGGCGAGATCAAGGAAGAGCACATTGTGGTCAAGCTCCAGAATCGACAGGGTCTTGGCAGGAATGTCATGATCCCGCATTTCTCGATCGTTGACATGGACTCGAGTCTTCCTTCGAAGGAGGAGTTAGCTCTCTCCACGTAGTACCCACATCGTGTAGTTTCACCAAGGCCCGCATCTCTGATGCGGGCCTTTTTCTTTTGATATACTTATGTGTATATCAGTAATTTTTTTCATCATGTTTGTACCTCTTATACTTATTCTTATTGGTGTTGCAGCACTTGTCGATCAGTTAGGTTTCTTTGTGGTTGAATGGGCGGTAATTTGGCCAACTCTTCTTATTGTGTTGGGTATTTATATGATTGTACGACGATCAAAACATACTCGATGGGATTGTAAGGGATGCAAAGATTGTGCAGGTGGAGTATGCAAGTCATGTCCAAACTGTTCTCATTGCGATTCTCATAAATAAGAATGCAAAAACAAGAACCACTCCCAGAAGATGTAAAAAAAGTATTGCATGAAAAGGGAACAGAAGCCCCTTTTTCTGGTTCGTTACTCCACAATTCGGAAAAGGGCATGTATACCTGTATTGGTTGTGGAGCGGTACTTTTTTCTTCAGACGCAAAGTTTGATTCTGGGACGGGGTGGCCGAGTTTCGACGAGGCAATGCCCGGAGCTCTAACTCTTACGCCAGATCATTCAGGAGGAATGGAGCGAACGGAGGTGACGTGTACAAAATGTGGAGGTCATCTCGGTCATCTCTTCCCTGACGGCCCAACGGAAACAGGGAAGCGTTACTGTATTAATTCGGTCTGTCTCCGCTTTGAAAAGAAATAATTTCCTTTACTTTATCTCACATATCTTGTACAATAGCAGCGTGTAAGAAAACTCCCAAAGTTTCTTGAGAGCGGGTTCGCATCAGTGAAAAAGTAAGAGCAATCGTCGCTTACATCGTAGAAGTTAAAGACGAGTAAAATAGAATGGCAAAGAAGTTGTATGTAGGAGGTATTCCTTACTCAAGTACGGAATCAGATCTCCGAGATGCGTTTTCGCAGGCTGGAGAAGTTGTGTCAGTTGCAATCATTATTGATCGCATGACAGGACGAAGCAAAGGTTTTGGTTTCGTAGAAATGGCAGATGACAATGGTGCAGGAGCCGCAATCGATATGTGGAATGGAAAAGATTTCCAAGGACGCAAATTGACTGTAAACGAAGCAAGACCACCACAACCTCGCGAGTAATAACCCGAAGTTAAGAAAACCGCCCAAAAGGGCGGTTTTCTTTTGCGTTATACTTTGAGCATGAAAAAATTCTTAGTTGGCTTTATTGGTATGGGAATAATTCTCTGTACCGGTACTTTTTTCGCGTTACAGTCCCCAGTGTCTCCGAAATATTATTTTGATGAGGTTGTAACAATTCAAGGAGAAGAAGTGTTTCTTTCGCGCATTACGAATCGAGAGGATCATATTCGCGGATTATCTGGATATCCAGGCTTAGAAAAGAATCAAGGTTTGTTATTTGATTTTGGTGAAGAAGGGGTGCGGGGGATATGGATGAAAGACATGCTTTTTCCTATTGATGTCATTTGGCTCAACGGATCTTCGACGATTGTGTTTATTCGTGAGCATTTTGCGCCCGAATCCTATCCAGAAGTTGTAAAACCACAGGAGGAAGCTCGATATGTCATCGAGTTTCCGGCAGGTTTTGTATCTCGTACAAAATTAAAAATCGGAGATTCTCTTTTTTTGGGAAAATAGGGTTCAAAAAACACGTGGTTAAGAGCTTTCTCGTTACCTGTCTTTACATGGTTTCGAATCTATTTCATTGCTCTTTTTTTATCTGTTATCCACAGACAGATTTGGCATCTGAATTCGTACAATGAAACGACAAAAAACATTTTTTTTCTAAAAAAACGTAATTTTTTTTAGAAAAAAATGGAAAAAATTGTAGTTTTGAGAAGAAAAAAGAAGATTTTGTCATTTTATTCATAATCACGACACATGATATGACCCCAATGAGCATTCACGTCACACGACGAGATGGTACACGAGAGCCTTTTAATGCTGATAAGATCAATCGTTCGATTGAACGAGCGACGATAGGTCTTTCTGATCCGATTGCAATGGTTACTCAAATTGCAACGGAAACAAGGCTTACCCTCTACGATGGAATTACCACTGAGGAAATGGACCAAGCGACGATTAATGCTGCAGTACAAAATATAAAAGATGATATTGAATACGATAAAGTAGCTACTCGACTTCTTCTCAAAACAATCTACAAAAAAGTCGTTCCTGGAGAATACAATAATAACCCAGCAGAACTATCTCGACTCCACGCAATTACATTCCCTCAATATATAGAAAAAGGCATCGCTCTCGGAAAACTCGATCCTCGGATGAAGGATGCATATGATCTTCAAGCGCTATCCCAAGCACTCGATACTAACCGTGATGAATTGTTTCAGTACGCTGGTCTCTCGAGTCTTCTTGATCGATATATCATGAAAGATGTAGAAGGGAATCCAATCGAGACCCCTCAGTATTTCTTTATGCGGGTTGCTATGGGTCTTTGTTACAATGAAGAAAATCCAACAGAATGGGCAAAGAGATTTTATGAAAAAATGTCTCGTCTTGATTATCTCGCTGGAGGATCGACAAATCTTGCCTCAGGAACTACAAGACCTGCGCTTTCAAATTGTTTTCTTTTGGAGATTCATGATGATATGGAACACATTGCAAAATCCGTTGCTGATGTGATGCTTCTTTCGAAAGGTTCTGGAGGAATTGGTGCTTCAATCACTAAGCTTCGCTCTTCAGGTTCGCCACTTGTTTCGACATCAGGCACTTCAACAGGACCTACTCCGTTTGCAAAGATTATCGACACTGCAATCCGTGCAATCCAGCGTGGTGGAAAGAAAAAAGGAGCACTTTGTTTCTATATGGAAAATTGGCATATCGATTTTCCAGAGTTTATTGATTGGAAACATAATGCAGGAGATGACTATCTTCGTATGCGTACGGCAAATACCTCAGTATTCATGAGTGATGAATTCATGAAGCGGGTTGAGAAAGGGGAAGATTGGTACATGTTTGATCCAAAAGAAACTCCAGATCTTAATGAATTGTATGGAAGTGCGTTTTCAAAACGATATCAAGAGTATATTGAGATGGCACAAAGGGGAGAATTGCGAACGTATAAAAAAGTCCCTGCTTCGGAGCAGTTTAGAAAAATTCTTGTAGCACTCCAGACCACATCGCATCCTTGGCTCACGTGGAAAGATCCAATAAATCTACGGGCACTCAACAACAACACAGGTACAATTCATATGTCGAATTTGTGCACAGAGATTTGTCTTCCTCAAGATAGAGAAAACGTTGCGGTATGTAACTTGGCATCAATTAATCTCGCTTCTCATGTGGTGAATAAAGAGATTCATTGGCAGAAACTCGAAGAGAGTGTGCGCCTTGCAGTGCGACAACTCGATAACCTTATTGATATCAATCAGCTTCCTATTCCTGAAGCGCAAAAATCAGACCGAGAAAATCGTGCGATTGGTCTCGGGGTGATGGGTTTCTCGGATGTACTTGAAAAACTCGGTCTCTCATACGATGGAGAACATGCATACATTTTTGCGGATAGAATTTTTGAATTTGTAAGCTATATGGCAATTGATGAGAGCGCGAATCTTGCTCGCGTGCGTGGATCATATCCAAATTTTGCCGGATCACGTTGGTCAAAAGGAATGGTGCCAATTGATACGATTCGCGTCCTTGAAGAAGATAGAGGTGAGGTGCTCACTGTGGACACTCGTAGTTTCCACAAAGGGTTGAACTGGGACATTCTTCGAGAGAAAGTAAAACAAGGAATGCGCAATGCAACACTTATGGCTGTTGCTCCAAATGCAAACATTGGTCTAGTTGCAGGAACTGTTCCTGGTATTGATCCTCGATTCTCTCAAGTCTTTTCACGAAATAAAATTTCTGGAAAGTATCTTGATATTAATCATAACCTTGTGAAGGATCTGAAAAATCTTGGCATTTGGGATGATGTAAAGGAAATGGTTATTGAATATCAAGGAGATATTAGAGATATTCCAGGAATTCCGCAGCACATTAAAGATATCTACAAAACATCATTCACCACTTCTCCTTATGCGTTTATTGAAGTTGCTGCACGTGCGCAAAAGTGGGTAGATCAAGCGCTTTCTCGAAATATGTATCTTGAGACACGAGATATTGATGAGACAATGAATATTTATCACACTGCATGGAAGAAGGGTGTAAAGACTACATACTATCTCCATATGAAACCTCGTCATACCGCTGAGCAATCAACGGTTCGGGTGAATAAGGCAGAGATTCTTGGAAAGAGAGGGTTTGGTGCGATTAGTGGATTAAAAGATGATGAATCATTCAAAACCCCTACTCTAGAGCCAATTCCTTCTGGAAGAGTAGTTACTGTGGCTATGCCACAACCAGAGCTTGCTCCAGTACGAACAGAGTTTGTGCACGAAGAGATTGCTGTGTCACCTCGAGAGATTACTGATACCCTTGTTGAAACAGTGTACACAGAAGAGAATCGTGGAAATACACATGTATCAACATTCTCTCAAGTAGAATCAGTAGTGCATGTTCCTGTAGAACAAAAGCCTGTTTCAAATAGTTTCTCAGGGGCACCAAAAGGTTTTGCTGGAGTAAGTAGCGGATTGGTATCTGAACACACTCCTTCTTCACCAAGGTGGCCTGATGCATCTTCTGTGCCAGCTCCACAAAAATCATCTGAACCAAAAGTGTGTCCTGTCGATCCTCAAGAAAGACTGGTGTGTGACAGTTGTCAGTAAATACAGAATATTAAATAGCGAACACGGATTCCGTCCATCATTCGCGATTCTTTGTTCTCTATTCATTAATCTTTAATTCTTAAATACCATGCTCATAGGAAAAGCTTCTCCAGAAGATATGAATTTACATCCCATTCGATATCAATGGGCATATGATTTGTATCAACAAGCAGTGCGAAATACGTGGTTCCCTCATGAAATTGCCCTTAAGGAAGATTTGCAAGATTGGGCAAATATGACTGATGATGAGCGTCATGCAGTTAAATTTTTGATGGCATTTTTTAACCCAGCTGAGCTCATTGTGAATCGATCAATTGCACTTGGTGTTTATCCGTATTTAAAATCTCCTGAGTGTCATTTGTATCTTGCAAAGCAAATGTGGGAAGAGGCGAATCATTGTGTTGCTTTCGAGTATGTACTTGAAACATTCCCGTTTGATCGAGAAAATATTTTCGATCTCCATCTTGGTGTTCCTTCAATGAAAGCAAAAGAAGACTACATTAATAAATACATGAAGCGAATGACCGAAGATTCGCTCGATATCACGACAGTTGATGGAAAGAAAGATTTTATTCGAAATCTTGTTGCAACAAATATTGTGATGGAAGGGGTTTGGTTTTACAGTGGATTTATGGTTGCGCTTTCATTTAGACAGAGAAATCAATTGCGAAACTTTGGTTCAATGATTAACTGGGTGCTTCGTGATGAGTCTTTGCATTTAAAATTCGGTATGAATCTTGTACATAATATTCTTGAGGAAAATCCAGAACTTCTCACTGCTGATTTTGCCGCTGAAATTCGAGATATTGTTGTTGAGGGGGTTGATCTTGAAGTAAGTTACAACAAAGATCTTTTCCCAAATGGAATTCTTGGTCTTAATGCTGAATATGTGAATCAATATGTGCAATATGTTGCTGATCGGCGCCTTGAAGAGCTTGGTCTTCCGAAGCATTACAATGCGACCAATCCTGCAAAGTGGATGTCTACAGCGACTGACGTATATGAACTCGTAAATTTCTTCGAAGCTCAAAATACAAGCTACGAAGTGGATGGTCAGGCGCACAGCACAAAGAAATAGTAATACCTTTCACTAAGGTTTTTATGTATCGCTTGATAATTTACTTTTTTTGGTAGATTTTCGTTAAACCTGTACAAGGAGAAAACATGGAAGGTTCTGGTTCGCGGGCGAAACCCAGTCACTGTGTTCACTGCAAAGCGAAGCTCATTCCTAGGCAGAAAACGATTCGTATTAACATACCAGTGCCTATGAATGAGATGGTCATAGGACCTGGAAGTCGTAATCAAAGTGGTGGAAGCGCGTCATTTTCCCTCGATTTTGATACTTGTCTGCAATGCGGATTGGTTTACAATCTCCTCACGTAGTTTCTCAAAAACGAGCTTCGGCTCGTTTTTTGTTATACTAGAAGGAAGTATTTACAGTAATTGAATAACATATGATACGAGTCGCAATAAATGGTGCA
>CAYVKU010000017.1:0-13568 GCA_964452305.1 uncultured Candidatus Saccharibacteria bacterium
GTCACTACGAGGATTTGGTTGGAGAAGAATCAATGCGGATATTCAATACCGTATGCACGAAAGGAATGCGATCTGCTCAAGGGTTCGAATAACATACACTGTCCCCTAGTAAGGGACAGTTTTTATTTCATTATCGACTCGAGTTTTGAAAGAATTTCTTCTTTTTCGTCTTCCGGAATTCCTTCTTGTGTTTCTCTGTCTAAACCGTATGCACTTTCGAGTCTTCTTACTTGATCTAACACATCATTATAGACTCCGCGCGTAGAAGTAACGTCTTCTTCTTCAACATCTCCACTTTCAATCGCAAGACTGAGAAAACCATTTACTCCCTGAAGAACAGTTCGAACACATGCTGTCCAAGAATTTGCACCTTTTCCATATTCAGCCTCAATAGAAGTTCGCGCATTATGAGCAATTTCTTTTACTAAATCGATATTTGATGGCTCTCCTTCGTATTTCATACTTTCCATAGCGTTCTGATTAAAAAACTAATTATACATATCCATAGCAAACTCCAAACCTTTTTCTATAATTGTTCGTACCAGAAGACTACCACGTTCTATTTCATCTTCAATAATGCTTTTCTCGTACGGCTTCCAAATACCAAGCACGAATCGATCTACCTCGTCTTCTCCTTTTGGTTTTCGTATTTCGCCTTCTTCTGTGACAGGACTTATTCCCATCCTCACACGAATATACTCACTACCAATATGATCACTCACCGATTTAACCCCATTATGACCTCCAGAACCGCGATTAAAAGAAATGCGCGCCGTTCCTATTGGTAAATCAAGGTCGTCATGGACCACAACGATTGAATCAAAAGAATGGTTAGAAAGAACCTTTTTTACTGATACGCCAGAATTATTCATAAAAGTCTGAGGAAGGAGAGCAACTAGTTCTTTACCTTCTGAAACAAGAGCGTTGTATTCTGATTTACGCACAAGCTCTGGCATTCCATAATGAGCGACTACTTTACGAACCACATCAAAGCCAAGATTATGACGTGTGCCTTCGTATTCCAAACCAGGGTTTCCTAACCCGACAAGAAGAATCATGTTCGCAGTCTACCACGACTGCAAAAAGTCGAAAACTTGTGCCGTAGTGAGTATTCATAATACAATCTATCCACAATGAACGAAAAAAGTACTCAAGAATCTGTTTCTGAAACACAAACAAACGCAGACATTCGCCTCCAAAAAGAAAAACATTTTCTTCGTGAACTAATTGAGTTTAGTGCCATTGTACTTTTTATTATCCTCCCAATCCGAATGTTTGTTGCTCAACCATTCATCGTAAACGGTGCATCAATGGACCCTACGTTTGCAAATGGACAATATCTTATTGTTGATCAACTCACCTATCATTTCAAAAATCCCCTTCGTGGATCTATTGTTATCTTTAAATATCCTCAGAATCCTTCGAAATATTTTATTAAGCGAATCATCGGCTTACCAGGAGAAACCGTCCGAATACAAGATGGTGTCGTAACAATTATTAACGATTCACACAAAGAAGGATTCGCCCTTGATGAACCGTATATTGTATTTGAAAAAAAAGACTCTTTTGAAATGAAGCTCGGAGAAACTGAATATTTTGTTCTTGGCGACAATCGATACGGATCAGCTGATTCCCGCTCTTGGGGAGCATTACCAGAAAAAAATATTGTAGGAAGACCAATTGTTCGATTACTCCCTATTCAAACAGCTGATATATTTCCAGGGGATCAAAGCGTACTACTGAACGAATAATTATGGCAGAAAAAAAACAGGGTAAATCAAAAGAACGACCTCAAGAATTCGGAAAAGAATTCATTTGTGCTTCGTATTTTGGATTCTCTCCCACATCAGCGCCTCACATAGAAAAAGGAACGATTCTTAAAGCAAAACAATATCGAGATCCTCTCTTTGATATACGACCTCCTCAATTTCCTTTTGGTTTTGATATTGCAGAAAAAATTGCGTTTTTAGAAAAATACGAACACGATCGTTGGGATTCTCTACCTCACCCGATTACTCTTTCTTACAAAAGACCTGTTCCAGGAAGCGAGACGAGGAAAACTCAAGAATCCATTCTTGGTCTTGAGATTTTTGGCATAGGAGGAAGTATCGGAGAAGCACTTCTCATACGCACCGCTCTTTCTCTTTTGCACGATGCGGGTTTTGAAGATTTGATGATTGTGCAAAATAGCCTTGGCGATAAAGAATCATTAAGCGATTACGAAAAAATGCTTAATTCCTATATTCGCAAAAATAATACGAATATGCCTCCAGATTTAAAAAAAGAAATTAAGGAATCAGTATTTGCTCTTCCAACCATCACACAGGAAACTCATCAGAAATGGAAACACGAAACTCCTAAATCAATGAGCTTCCTTTCAGAACCTTCTCGAAAACATTTCAAAGAAGTTGTTGAGTATATTGAATCTTTTGATATTCCATATTCCATTGATCCGTCACTGATTGCTTCGCCGCAATCATGCGTACACACTGTTTTTGAAATTCGCGACAAAGATGGAATTACTCGAGCATCTGGATACAGATACACCAAACTCGCGAAAAAAATTGGTTTCAAAAAAGAACTTCACGCCATGACTGCGACAATAAATCTTGGGAAAAAGGATAAAGAAGCTATCTCAAAACCAATACCAAAACCAAAGTTTTACCTGGTTCAACTGGGTATGGGAGCGAAAGCTGAGGCTCTTCAGGTGATTGAAATTCTCCGAAAAGCAAAAATTCCCGTTGGACACGCGCTTGCAAAAGACAAACTCCAAAGCCAGATTGGAACCGCTGAAAACATGAAAGTAAGCCACATTCTTCTTATTGGGCAAAAAGAGGCCTACGAAAAAACAGTGGTTGTTCGAGATAATGAAACAAGGGCTCAAGAAAGTGTTCCTTTAAAGGACCTTGTTACCTATTTAAAAGCTCTCTAGATAGGTTTTAAGGGGCACAGAATAACAACTGTGCCCCTTTTTTCAGCAATACGCTAAAACCTTGCCCTTATAAGCTATTTTTGCTTGCAGAAGCCTTTTTTCCATGATAGCATTCCAGACTATGATAAACGTAGAAGTCAGCCGAGGAAACAACGAAAATAGCCTTTCTTTGCTTCGTCGATTTACAAAAAAAGTACAAGGATCAGGTATCCTTCCAAAAGTACGAGGTAAACGCTACTCTGAGCGTGTTATTTCTGAGAATGTAAAGAGGAAGAAGACACTAAAACGTATCGAAAAACGAGATGCGATCCAAGAGCTTCTCCGACTCGGAAAACCAATCCCTGATGCGAAAAGACGCAGATAATACCTTTTTCATCAAAAACACCACAAAAGGCAAGCATCCCCGCTTGCCTTTTGTCGAGATGAAAAAAGTAATTCTTGGAGAGTCCTACGAGCTTTCCCTTGTATTTGCTGGAGATGCTCTTACGAGAAAACTAAACCGCATCTACCGCCAAAAAGATAAACCCGCAAACGTACTCTCATTCCCCATCTCAAAACAAAAAGGAGAAATATTTATTAATCTCAAACGCGCAAAAAAAGAAGCCCAACTTTTTGAAGATTCGTATCAATCTTTTGTCGGTTTTTTGTTTATCCACGGTGCGCTTCATTTGAAAGGAATGGATCACGGGGGTAGAATGGAGAGAGCAGAAAAAAAACTTCGAACGCAGTTCGGTATTTAACCCATACCGTGTGCATAGTTTTTCTCTGACAACACTCTTCGAGATACATGGCACGGAACATCGCAGTTGGAATAGATATCGGAACCTACCAAATTAAAGTCGTGGTAGCTGAACAGGTCGTAGAACACGATCGACTCACTCCACGTATACTTGGAACTGGTTTTAGTGAATCAAAGGGCTTACGACATGGATACATTGTAAACACAAGCGAAGTAAGCCGCGCTCTCAAAAGCGCAGTGAATCAAGCAGAAAAAGCTTCTGGTATTGAAGTACGGAGAGCCTATGTCTCCGTAGGAGGTATCGGTCTCACAGGACTTATTTCAACTGGTACCATTATGGTTTCTCGCGGAGATCAAGAAATCAGCGAACTCGACACAGCAAAAGCACTCGATATTGCAAGAGAAAATATCCCTTCAGCACTTTCTCAAAACAGACGCATTATTTATGAAATACCCGTTCGCTACAAAGTAGACGGCAAGGACGTACTCGGTAGTGATCCCGTTGGAATGAAGGGAATCAAAATTGAATCACGCGCGCTCTTTGTTACTTGTCTTGAGCACCATATCAAAGATTTAATTGAGGCAGTAAATGATGCGGGTGTTGAAGTTATTGACGTAGTCGCTTCACCAATTGCCGCAAGTTTTGTCACGAAAGCACAAAGAATTGCAGGATGCGTACTTGCAAATATTGGATCAGAAACTGTCTCTATTGTTGTGTTTGAAGAAAACAAACCTATTTCTCTTGAAGTCTTCCCTATTGGCTCAACCGACATTACTCACGACATTGCACTTGGCCTACGCATCCCTCTTGAAGAAGCTGAGAATATAAAAATGGGAAGTGTGACGAGTGGCACATATCCGAAAAAGAAACTTGAAGAAATTATTTCTGCTCGATTGTCAGACATGTTTGAACTCATTGATGCACACTTGAAAAAAATTGGGAAAAACGGACTTCTTCCAGCAGGTATTGTCATTACCGGAGGAGGATCCTCTATTGCAACAATCGAAGACTTTGCACGATCATCACTTAAACTTCCTTCTCGTATCGCCCACATCAATTTCCCGGACAAAGAAAAAGGGAAAATAAAAGATGCTTTTTTTGCAGTAGCGCTTGGACTCTGTATCTGGGGCTGGAGCGAAGAAGAAAATTCTCCAAGTAAAGTTGTACTTCGTACTCCACTGCGGGTTATCGAATCAGTAAAAAATTGGCTTCGTCCATTTCTTCCATAAGGTGAACCAGAATACGTTTTTATGGCTCTGTAAAGAGCCTTTTCTTTTTATTTGGGGTTGCTATTATGGTTGCACTCAATTAGACCGAAATACAAGACCATGCCACAAATTAAACCAGAAGTAGAAGCATTTGCACGTATAAAAGTGATAGGAGTCGGAGGCTCTGGAAAAAACGCTGTGAACCACATGATTGACTCAAAAGTCCGCGGGGTTGATTTTATTGCGGTTAATACCGATGCTCAAGACCTCCACCACTCCCTTGCAAAAAAGAAAATCCATATCGGAAAAAACCTCACCAGAGGTCTTGGAACCGGCATGAATCCAGACCTTGGACGAAGAGCTGCGGAAGAAACGAAAGAAGAAATTCAAGAAGCGATTAAGGGAGCAGACATGGTATTTATCGCATGCGGTATGGGAGGAGGAACAGGAACTGGAGCAGCCCCTGCAGTTGCTCGAACAGCAAAAGAAGCCGGATGTCTTACTGTTGCAGTAGTTACAAAGCCATTCTTTTTTGAAGGACTCCAGAGAATGCGCATCGCTGAAGCTGGTATTGAAGAATTAAGACAATCAGTGGACGCAATTATTATCATCCCGAATGATCGTCTTCTCTCTACTATTGATAAAGATACGACTGCAAAAAATGCATTTGCAATGTGTGATGATATTTTAAGACGTGCAGTAGAAGGAATCTCTGATTTGGTTACTTCACCAGGTATCATCAATATAGACTTCGCAGATATTCGTGCGGTTATGGAAAATGCGGGTCCGGCCCTCATGGGAATCGGGTATGCATCTGGAGAAAAACGAGCGGAAGAAGCAGCTCGTACTGCTATCAATTCTCCGCTCCTTGAAGTATCTATTTCAGGCGCAAAGGGAGTTCTCTTTTCAATCGCCGGTGGAGATGATCTTACTATGTTTGAAATTCAAGACGCTGCAAAGGTAATCACTGAGTCAGTAGATCCAAATGCACGAATTATCTTTGGAACAGTACGAGAAGAAAAACTCAAGAAAGGAGAAATCAAAATCACTGTTATTGCTTCTGGATTTCCAGAATCATTTGGTAAAAAATCTCTTTTCCAAGACACACCGAGCGTAGAAGAAAAGAAAGGGAAAATTTACAATAGTATGCCCGTTTTTGGACGAGAAGAACGCAGAGAAGAAAAACGAACCATTACTGCAGAACCAGAAAAAAACACTCCTGAAGAACCATCTCCTATCGTAAATCCACTTGTTGACGATGAGGACGGAGACGATTGGGGCGCAGTACCAGCATTTCTTCGAAGATCTAAACTCAAATAGCTTCTAGAGGCTAGCTTTTAAGTTCTAGAAAAACGAAGCACTCCTATTGTATTTGTCTATAAGCTGTATTTCCTATAAGCTATAAGCTATGTTTGATCTAGCAATCATTGGAGGAGGCCCTGGTGGCGTAGCTGCTGGAGTATATGCATCACGAAAACGCTTGAAAACAGTGTTTATTACTGATAGCTGGGGCGGGCAAAGCATCGTCTCTCCTTCTATTGAAAACTGGATTGGCACTGTTGCTATACCCGGAGAAAAACTTGCAGAAGATCTCAAAAAACATCTTGAAGCATATGCGAGCGATGTCGTGCATATTAAAGCAGGTGAAAAAGCCACAAATATAGAGAAAATTGATGGAGGCTTTCGTGTCACTACTGACAAAGAATCCTATGAGACCAAAACAGTTCTCATTACAACAGGAAGCACTCGAAGAAAACTCGAAATTCCTGGCGCAGATACGTTTGATAACAAAGGACTTACATACTGCGCATCATGTGACGGACCTCTCTTCTCCGGTATGGACGTAGCAGTGATTGGTGGAGGAAATGCCGCTTTTGAAACAGCGGCTCAACTTCTTGCATATACAAAATCAGTAACCCTTCTTAATCGTGGAGATGAATTTCGCACTGATCCAGTCACCGTAGAAAAAGTACTTTCTCATCCAAACATGAGAGCTGTAAAAAATGCCACTCCTCTTGAAGTTCTTGGTGATTCTTTTGTATCAGGGCTGGTATATAAAACAGACACAGAAGACCGCGTAGAACTTCCCGTAAAAGGAATTTTTGTCGAGATTGGACTCATTCCTACTACTGACTTCGTAAAAGGAATCCTTTCATTAAACAGCTACGGACAAATCCCTGTGGATCCTCGAACACAAATGACTGAAGTTTCAGGAATATGGGCTGCTGGAGATTGCACTGATGGAAAATATCATCAAAATAACATCGCTGCAGGAGATGCAGTAAAGGCGCTCGAGGACATCTACATGCACCTTCACGCGAAGTAAAACTACATCACTTCAACAGTGCTCACAAAGTAGCGCATATACAGATAGAAAAGTGTGAGGACAAACATAAGAAGCGTAACCCCAAGAATTACGTACTTTGGTGACTGACGCTTTATTTCAATTCCAATAAAGAGAAGAAGAGCAAGAGAAATAAGAGAGAGGAGTGTGATATACACTGTCTCCACAATCCCCTTCGGACTTGAAGCAAGAAGGAGTACCGGATTTTGGACTTCTTCTTTTGCCACCTTCTCTCCATTCTCTTGTGCGAGAATTTCTTCTGTTAGATCTGGACCTACTTCTTCATTCATTGTTGAAATAAACGATCCTGAGTCCCCAAGAACTCTTGGCATTGGAGGATTTACTATTGTCGAAGAAGCAGTTTTTACTGGAATCGTAGCAGAGCCTGTTGTTGAAGCTGTGCGAATTCCCGCTTCTTCCTGTTTACGAAGCTCTAGAATCTTTTTTGCAAAGGATGGTAGTGGGCGGCCAAACATCTGTACTACAAATACCGTATCTTTTCCTTTGTATGTCCCTCTTGCAGTTGCAACACCAATTTCTGTAAAACGACCATTCATAATATTTGCTTTATGAGATGGAGAGTTCATCCAAGCTTTATCAACATCTACTGAGTCAGAAAAATTTACTGCAAGATTTTCTCCTGCATACAGATATTCGTATCCCGCTTGTTTAAACCAATACCAAGGAGTAACACCGTCTGGACTATTGTGCGCAAAATATCCGTACTCTGCCATATGGTTTGCCTTTCTTTGTGCTGCATCTTCAAGGATTGGACTTGTGGCAAGCGCACCGAGATTACTGGTAGCTCTGTTTGCATTTGTCAGATCGACAATTACCTTTGGAATAACCGCACTAAGAAAATCCGTGTGGCGAATAATGCTTATATGGAACACTCCAGCAAGAAACACTATTACTGCAATAAATGAGAAGATAGCAACAGTCGAAGTTCGAAAGAAATGAGGAACATATTCGTTGTGTTCGTTTGGAATGAAGTATTTTTTCATAATACTCATCATGTTTATATTATATCACAAATTATTATTTTCATCAAGCTCAACCCTGTCAGTAAATACCACAAGTCTCTTGTCATACATCTTCAATTCAGGTACCCATGTCCCATCACAGGTAATGATATTCAAATGCATCCCATCGGCAGATTTTCCAAATATTTCTTCAAGAGGCGGATTTTCATAATCAACAAGACGAATCTCTCTTACAGCAAATGCGCTTTTGTTACCCTCCGCATCCTCAATATAAACCCTATCACCTACTGTAAGTTGAGAGAGTCTGTAAAACACAGCAGGCTTGCCTGTACCGGTATCTAAATGTCCCGCAATTACAGAATTACCTATCCCGCCAGGAACTGGGCCGTATCGATACCACCCCACATCTTCATACTTCACAGGAACCGCCATATTTCCTCCCGAAGTAATACCAACAGAAACAATTGACGCATCAACATCAATCGAGGGAATACTCACCCGAACAGGAGTTGCAGTCGCACTTTCTCCTTGATAAAGAGGTGGGAGAATAGGCATTACAATTCCCTCTCTTTCTCTAGGTACCGTACTCCAAAGAACGATTCCAAGTAATAGCAAGAACAGAGAATTAAATGCGAGAAGTTTTTTTTGATACGAAGAAAGATGTGTAAAAAAAATCATACTTTTAGAGCAAGCAACTGTGCTAATAACTCCTGAAGCAAGAGGATCATTTGCATAAGCATTTGTTTTTCGACTTCTGTTTCATTTACTGTGGATTGATGAGGAGGTGTTTCATTCTTTTTTTGTACCCCAAAATATAATACGCCGTAATCAACAGATTCTCCCATAAAATTTCCTTTTGCTGATGCGAAACCCATGTCTTCAAAATGCGCTCCAAGAATATTGTTTCTATGAGCACTTGATTGTAACCACGAATCCACCACTTCTCGTGCGGTTGCATATCCCACTGAAAGGTTCTCTCCAATTTTTGAATACGTATACCCTGCATTATTTACCACACCCCAAGGGACACCTGTTGGAGAAGTTGTATGCACGAGATATCCAAGACGGGCAATTTCATTTGCTTTCACTGTTGCAGCATTCACTAATTGCGCATGTACTCGCAAGGGAGTGAGTCCTTCTTTTAGTCGCTCCTCATTTACATAGCGAAGTATTAAATCTGGATTAGGCGCAGCAAATAGCCACTGAGGAGCAAGAAGAATCAAAAAGAGCGCTATGGATATTCGTTTCATCCCTATCATTATACCTCCAAACAAAAACCGCCCCTAGAGGCGGTTTTTGAATGAAAATAGAGAATACTATCGTCGTGCTCGCAAGAGTACCGTATTTCCAAAGATAAGAGCGAGGAGGATTGTTCCGTAGACAAACACAGCTTCGCTACCTGTAGTTTTGACTGGACCATTTCCTGTATTTGGAAGGAGAGGAAGCTCATCAGTAGCACCAAGGACCTCAGGAGCAGCATCAGAAGCGCCTGCTACAAGTCCTGCAAAGTACGGAGCCCAATTACCTCCTCCGCCACCTGTTGATGAGATTGTTGGATTTGGAGTTGTTGGAGGATCTTGCGGGTCTGTAGGAGTTTCAGAATCTGTTTCGTCTGTGTTTACCACAGTAAATGATTCTGTCGGTGAATCAATTGTCACTGATCCTGTTCCTGTGACTTTTTTCCATCCATCTTGAAGTTGTTCATCAAGAGTGTATGTTCCATACGGTACATCAGTGAATGTAACACAACCATTTTGTCCTGTTACACCAGCATATCCTTCGTAAATATCGACGTTAATCACACCACTGTTATCACCAAACCATGAAGCGTTTTGAACATCGTTTTCTCCGTCAAAAATTCCAAAACTTACCGCACCGTTAAGAGAAGGAACGAATGCTCTCCAATATGAATGTGCAGAGTTATACGCTCCCCAATTTCCGAATTGATTTGCAATACGAAGCTCAAGGATATCACTTACAAATCCAGGATATTGATCTACCCAAGGACCTACTCCATTTGGTTGAGAGTATTCCGCATCCGCAGGATTATTTCCCCCTTGATTCGTCCAAGATCCTGTAGCGTGAGCCACGTACGATTTACCTCCAATAAGCGCCACTGAATCGACTCCCGCAATCACTGATGTATCTACGGCTAAATCATCTTGTACTTTGTTTCCAAGAAGAACCATTGTCCATCCAGAAAGAGAAGTTTGTGATTCATCTACTTTACATACAGTAACCCCCGCCACTTGAGGAGGAGCACAGAATGTATTTTCAACAATCACATAGGTATTCCCTTGAATATTTTTTGTCCATGAAGGAGTTACTTGAAGTGATTGTGTCTTTGCGTCTTCAAATGAAATCGCTGACTCACGGTATCCAGCAAGTTTATATTTACCAGATACACACTGTGCATCTATTGGGAGTACATCGGAATCAACAGGCACTGTCGCTGTTGTTCTTTCAGCAACAGTAACTTGAGTCTGTGCGACAGCTACTTCATTACTTGTCCATGAGAAGCTGTTTGCAGAATTAAGAATTACGTTTCCTGTTGGAGCACCTACAGTATCGAGGTTGAAATCAACACCCTCTGACAACTGTGCGTTTTCCGCAGCAGTTTCTCCAATGTATTTCTTTACAAATACTTTTGCCTTTGTTGGATCAGTTGGACCTTCTCCACATTGCACGCTCCATGTAAGTTTGTAGATGAGTCCTCCAGGGTTATTAAGAGCGTCACCTGCTTGTGCCCAGTTTTTCACAACAATTTTTAGCGTATTTACACCAGGATTAAGTGTTACTGCATATGTTTCCGCTGGAGCAACGTGACCATTATCTGTTGCAACTTCTCCAACTTTTACTCCGTTTACGAATGCTTCGTATGAGTTGTCAGCAGCAACAACAAGCTGAGCTCCCGTTGCGGTACCGGTAACATTAAATGTCTCTTCAAATGTCACCACTTTATCAACTGTCCAATCTTGTACTGGATCTTCTGACCATACCCACTTTGCTGATCCAAATGTGAGAGCATCATCATCTGCAGACCAATATCCATCAGTGATTGTTGTCGGAGTAACTTCTACCGCAGGATTATTTCCAAGCACTGGAGCATTTTCTCCAATTTTTACAGAAGTAACTTTGGTATTGGTACCACTCACTACCATTCCCTCTTGCGGAGCACATTTTTCGCAAGTGATATTTTGAATTCTAACCACAAGATCATTGTGATCTTTATCCCAAGACGTCCCAGGAAGATCTTCAAATGCTACAACGTAGGTATTTGACGCAGGATTGTATACCGCAACATGATCTTTTCCATCGCCATTCAAACTTGTTTGTGAATAGTATCGAGCAGAACTTGTTCCATCTGTATCAAGTGCAAATCCAATGTGCGCAGCTGGAGCAGGAATAGTAACGGTAGTTGTTCCATTAAGAGAGAGTTCTGGAAGACTCGCAAAACTTGGATTTGAGTGCGTGCCTACGCGGAATACGGGAGTGAACGATGATGCATTTCCATCTTTGTAATATCCGAACACTTGATTATTACCCGCATGCTTTGCAAGAAGCTCTATTTCAAGCGTTGTTGAAACACTCGTCGGATCAAGATCCCACACTTGAGTGTTTATTTGATCAATCAACGGATCGAGGTTGATTGCATGATCAGCAAAGATATTAACGAGCTGCGGCTCTGGAGAAACTCCGAGAGTAAACGCGCTCTTGTCATTCAGCGAGTTTGGAGTAATACAAGTATTTGTAATAGGAGGTTGTACTCGTACGTTGAACGCAACACAATGATACGTATTTCCTGCTACTGGAGATTGAATGAAGTCATAGTTGTCATAATTCAACACATCTCTATCACAATAGATTTCCGCACTTTCTGTATTGTCATTATCTCCATCAAATGAGAATCCGAGGAAGCCATTTTTTAATTCTTCTCGCACCCAAATTTTTGATCCGACATTTTGAAGAGGCACATCAACCGTTGCAATACCATTTGCATCTGTTGGCCCGAATGTCACCCACGGCGCAAGCGCTGATCCGATATATGATCCTCCAGCATCAGTTGCTGATTCAGGTGCCCATTGGAATTTCCAATCCGGCACAACTCGACATCCTGCAGCTCGCTCAGGTGTTGAAGCGAGAAATTCTGAAGCGGTAGTTCCTGTTACATCTGGTCCGCCTGTTGCCCAATCCGGAAGCAAATCTTCTGTATTACACACAATCTTTGTTGCAGAAATCTTTGCAGTTGTTGGAGTCGGAGGAGGTGTTGGTACGTAGGTATTTGTAATCGTACATGTCTTTGTTGAACCCGGTGTAATGACCACATCACTACATCCTTCATACGAAGGGGTGAAATGCGGAAGAAGCACTTCCGTTACGTCATAGGTTCCAGGAGAAAGTGTTATTTCATTTTTTCCTTTGAAAAGACTATTGTCATTCTGAAATTGAATTGGTGATCCATTATCGATTTGGAAACTGAATGCATTTGCATGAGCTCCTTCCATTGGAGGACCCACTACGATTTTCTTCACGATAAGAGTTCCCTTCGAATTCTGAAGACACCATGCGTCATCTTGATTTTGCGCATCATTAGGTTGACCATTTTGTTTCACTGGACCCGCATACAAGAAATCACCATGCCCTTCGTGAGTACTCCATGCGCTTTGGTTGATACGAATAGCATCCCAAGGATTGTTTTGGCTGTTTGTTGCGTGACAAATATTTATCTTTGGAATATCAGATCCTTTGAGACACACATCATCGATCCACACTTTGTCACTTGAATCATCGAATACTGCCTTGAAACGGAATTGAAATCCCGCAGCGTCACTTGCTCCAACAGGAAGATTTACGATTGCGGTTTTCCAACTATTATTATCGTCACCATCAGTAATTGGTGGATGTGGATTTTGAGAAACCGTAGTCCATGTAGAACCATTTGTTGTCCACTGAAGATCTACAACATCTCCATCATTTGATTCAAGATTATCTGCTTTGTACGTAAATGTAAGTACAAGATTTTCTTTTCCAACTGTTGAAACAGCTTTCGTTAGATAGTCAGATCCGTTTGTATCGCCTTGAACATAAGCATCATCACTAGATGGGCTGTTAAACCAATTTCCATTTGAGCTTGTCCAGTTTTGGAACTCTGATTGACCTTGAGTACGATCAAATCGACTCGAAAATACTGCTCCAGAACAGAATTGATTCACAGTGGCATCTGCTTGTAACGCAAAAGCTCCAGGACCAAAAGCCTGGATAATCATTACGAGTGCGAGTGCAATGCTCGTAATTGGACGCATCTTCTCAAAAAAAGAAGCGAGTCCGCGTGAGTAATAGTTCATAAAAATGAAATTAAAT
>CAYVKU010000018.1:0-1783 GCA_964452305.1 uncultured Candidatus Saccharibacteria bacterium
CTTGCGGTGAGGATTTTACTGGATTTACAAAGAACTTGAGCTTCTCAGCTTACGCATTATAGTATAGCAAATTCTACTTCATTTGTCAATGATTTTGTAAGTTTGTCAAACTGGCTCAAAATAAGGGTATTTTAGCCAATTTTCTTCTTTTCCTTCTCCCACTTCTCCATCTCCTCCTTCTCTTTTTTGTACTCCATATACTTCTGCGACCAAGCCTTCTTATTGACGATTGCAACATTACCAGTTTTTGATTCCTTGAATTTCTTGAGCAGAGCTTTCTCAGTCTCTATCACTCCAGCAAGACCGATATGTCTCAAGGCTTGAGCCATTTCTAATATCTGTTCTTTGGTTAGAGGCGCTTCTCTCTTCATTTCAATTGCGATTCTTGGATTAAATTCAGGATCATTATGTTTTAGCCAGAAGATGCAGGCAGTGAGATTACCATTTTGTATTTTCTTGATGATCTGCGATTTGGATAAATCGTTGATGGATACCTTGCCTTCGGTAATAGCTTGATCAGTTACAAAGAGGAAATCTCTATCAGTCTTCCTCCACTTGTAATATGTAGCTTTGGGTACTCCTGCTTTACCATAGGCATACTTGGCAATCGGTATTTCAGAGAGAAATTGCACTATCTGGCTCTTCAATATCTTGGTCTCTGTTTCGGTTTCTGGTTCGGAAAGTTTTGCGACTTTCTTTTTCATGGCAGTTAGTTAATCTTCCTTACCTTCTTTCCTGTATGGAGCTCCCATCTTCTGATGATAACTTCTGTGTATACAGGAGACTTCTCCATGATGTAGCACCTGCGGCCAAGTTTGAGAGAAGCAATGAGGGTACTACCAGAACCACCAAAGGGTTCTAGAACCAAATCGTTTCTTTGAGTTAGTACTTTGATATATGGGATGAGAAGAGGCAAAGGCTTGGTACCGAAGATGATATCTTGGCCACTAGACTTCTTGTCTGCAGCTATATGCTCGATGAAATCGGTGGGGCAGATTTTCTTGCCTTTCTCATAACTCTCCCAATGTGGCTTACCTGATGTGGCAAAGATGGCATTTTCATATTCACTTTGAAAAAGCTCATCTTCCTCTTCTAGATTAAGAGAAACCTTACCTCCAGTACCAACGAGGGCAATATCATGCTTGTTGAATAATTTGTATTTACCAGAGAACCCCTGCATTCTGTTTGGTACATGCCAGACTATGGTATTACGGTACTTCCAATGCTTTTCAAGTTCGTTCCAGATGGTGCGGAGATTTTTGGGATGCTCGAAGACAATGATCGAGAAGTCTGGCTTAGCCACCCTCGCCACATTATTCATCCAGAGTTCGGTGAAGTTATCGGGCAAAGTCTCAGTCTCTAAATACCTTCTGTTTTTCTTGGCACCAAATCCTACCGTCACTCCATCCTTCTGTTTGGTCTTGCCTTTGAGGTAGTCCAAAATGTATGGTGGATCTGTAAAAGTTAGCGATACTTTTTCGCTACCCATTAATTTCAGCATATCTGCTTCGATGGTAGAGTCGCCACACATTAGTCTGGAGCCATCAATTTCGTAGATGTCTCCTTTCTGCACCTTCACTTGCTTGATATTCATCTTTTCTAGTTCCTTTTTGAGATCAAACTGCTCTACATCATTTTCTTCCTTGAATACCTCATCAAGCTCTTCACTAGAGAAGCCCACATTAGAGAGAAAAGATTCGTCGAATTTTGAGAGAAGCTCGAAATCAAATTCTCCTTGATTTTTGTGCAAGCGGAGATTCAGTTCCTTTTCCTTCTCTAATAC
>CAYVKU010000018.1:1806-10361 GCA_964452305.1 uncultured Candidatus Saccharibacteria bacterium
TACCACTGGTACAGTTTCGTATCCCAGTTCCTTGGCGATCTTTAGTCTGGCATGACCACCGATTAATATATTCCTTCGGTGATCTGCACCGTTTACTACCAAGGGGTCAACAAATCCAAAAGCTACGATACTTTCTTTGATTGCCTCTAGTGATTCTTTACTAAATTTTTTGGGATTATATTCATTCTCTTTTAACGCCGTTACGGGGATGTACTCAACTTTGAGTTGAGAAGTTATATGAGACATAGTTTTTTAGTCTTAATTTTTAAGACTGTTACGGTGACTATGTGGTATAGAAAATCCCGCAGGCGAAGAGGGTGAAATTTTTAGAATCGACCAAATTTCAAACTCTAGACTGGTACGGGAACTAGTGAGGTTTCAAAACTATGTGGTTGTTGGAAATATTCTAGAACATTCTAAAAATGCTCAAAATTACACCTGTGGATAACGCAATATAATGTAACAAGTGTAAATGGGTGTTCACTTCCAAAGAAGTCTAAAATATTGTATATTTTTAGTAATGAAATTCACAAAACCATTCTCTGAATTGTCTAAAAAAGACGCCAATATCGCTGGTGGTAAAGGTGCTTCTTTGGGTGAAATGACCCAAGTGGGTATACCAGTTCCAGGAGGATTTGTGGTGCTATCTAGCACTTTTGATCATTTCCTTAAGGAGACAGATTTGGCTCAAGAAATAGATGCAATACTTCATACTGTAGATCATAAGGCCATACATACCATAGACGATGCTTCCTTCAGAGAAGATACGAGGTCTTATTGAGAGTAGAGATGTGCCAGGAGATATTGCAAAAGAAATAAAAGAAGAATTCCAGAAGATGAATTCTGAATTTGTTGCTGTGCGTTCGTCTGCTACTGCTGAAGATGGAGCGGAACATGCGTGGGCAGGCCAACTTGAAAGTTTCCTTAACACCAAAGAGGAAACTTTACTCGATAATGTTCGAAAATGCTGGGGTTCACTTTTTACTCCGCGTGCTATCTTCTACCGATTTGAAAAAGGACTACATGATACTGATATTTCTGTAGCAGTAGTAGTCCAAAAAATGGTTCAATCAGAAGTGTCAGGTATTGCTTTCTCTGTTCACCCAATTACCGAAGACTATAACCAACTTATTATCGAAGCAGGATACGGCCTCGGGGAAGCTATTGTTTCTGGCTCTATTACCCCTGATTCTTATGTTGTTGAGAAAGAGCCAAGAAAGATTGTTGATACAAATATTAATACCCAAATGAGAGGATTATTCAGGAATCAAAGTGGAGGCAATGAGTGGATTAATATTTCTGAACCAAAAGCATCTTCTCAAGTTTTAACTGAAGCTCAAATCTTAGAATTAGCTGAATTGATAATCAATATTGAAAATCATTACGGTTTCCCGTGCGATATTGAATGGGCTTATGAGAATGGCAAATTTTATATAGTCCAAAGCCGTCCAATTACCACTTTATCAAAAAAATGATTCAGCCGAAAAATTACCAGTTGCTTTTTCAAATAGAGACAAATTTCTTAGTCGCTGATCTTTTTGCTCAGCACTACAAAACTTTGGAGTGTTTGTTAATTCTTAAGGATGGTTTCTGGAAAAGTTTTATCCCCTTGTCTGTTACTAAACAGACTCTTAATGATGGATTAGAAATTTATAGCGATCCAGATAAATTTCAAAAATTCAAAACTGGTTTTGAAAATTACAAAAAGACTTCCGTACTAAAATTTAAGGAAATTCTGTCGCAAAAATTAACACCCAAAAGCATTAGGGAATATTTATTAACAGTGTCCGAGGTGTGGAAATACTACTCAAAAACTGAGTTTTTCTATACAGATAAAGCCGCGAGTGAATTAATTGCTACCGAAAATCTAGTATTGAAAAGCAATCTTAAAGAGCTGGAACAAATCAAAAATGATGGGAGAATTTTTATGAATTCTCTTATTTTTACTGATGATTGCTATTTAAATAAATTACTTTCTTTAATTTCTAAAGAAATACAGGTCTCAGTGGACGATTTAAGATGGTATGGGACACAAGAAATCTCCAAACTTACTCCGTTAAGCGGAAAAATTATATCAGAACGAAAGAAATTTTTTGCTGTTATTGGCGATGGTAAAGATATAAAATATATTTACGACAAAAGTGAAGAATTTGATCAATTTTTTATTATTGAAGATAAGAAAGAAATTCGTGGAGTTGTTGCCAATAAGGGTATCGTCCGGGGAAAAGTAAAAGTTATACCACCAAATTATTATAGTGGTTTCTCTGTTTTGGAACAGTTATTAAATGAGGTGAGCGAAGGAGATATATTAGTAGCAGAAACTACTTCTCCAGAATTAATGCCAGCATGCTCCAAAGCCGGAGCAATTATAACTAATCAGGGCGGCCTGCTCTCTCATGCTGCCATTGTAAGCAGAGAATTAAATATTCCCTGCATAATCGCTACTGGAAATGCCACTGATATTCTAAAGACTGGTATGGAAGTTGAGGTCGATGCCAATAATGGGATAGTCAAAATTATTAATAAATAAAAAATTATGAAAAATATAGATTTGGATAAAATTAAGCCCGAGTTCTACCAAAAAGCATTCACTTTCCAACATTTGGGTTATCTTCTGACCTACTACTTTCTATCAAATTACAGAAAGATTGATTTTTTAATTATTTACAATGAGACTTGGTGGAGAAGTTTGATACCTATTTCAACTGTTGAGAGAACAATGGAGGAAGGCAAGCGGCTTTTCAGTGTCGGTTTTGAGGCTTATTACTCTGGGTTCAAGAATATTATTGAAGAATGTGATAAATATTTGAACAATATCCCTAAAGATGAAAATTGGGTTCCAGTAAAAGAAGATTGGGTTAGTTTACAAAAAATAATTGACGACCTCTACTCTTATTATGAGAAAACCGAGTTCTTCTTTGCTGATGCTGGATATAGGGAGGAAAACAATGTTCCACCAGAAAATATGAAAAAGGTTGGTGATATAAAATTAGATGGCAGACAGCGATTAAATGACCTCCTTATAAATTCTCTCTATATCTACGCTGACAAAACCGCTAAAAAGTTTAGCTTAAAGTCAGACGACCTAAAATTTTACAATTACGATGAGATATTAAACCTGTATGATACACGAGAACCAGTTTTGAGTGAGACCATTGAAGAAAGAAAAAACTCCTATGTTCTCTACTGTAAGGATGGAGAAATAATGCCCCTAAACAAAGAGCAAAAAGAAATTGTGATTGAAAAATTCAAAGAGCAGTCCGTTGACCAAGTCAGAGAATTTAAGGGCATAATTGCCAGCAAAGGTGTTGTTAAGGGGAAAGCAAGAGTTATTTTAGCCAATTATCAAGATGATTATAAAAATTTTCAACACGAAGTAGAAGCTATGCAAGAGGGTGAAATATTAGTTACTGAAACAACTTCTCCAGAATTTGTTCCTGCTATGAAAAAAGCCGCTGGTGTAATAACAAATCAAGGGGGTCTTGGTTCCCACGCTGCAATTGTATCAAGAGAATTTGGAATACCTTGTATTGTGGGGACAGAAAGAGCCACTGAAATATTAAAAACTGGAGATATGATAGAGCTTGATGCGATAAATAATAAAATAACCATTTTAGAAAAATCTTAATAAAATAATATGGAGAACCTTTCAAAGTTTGAAGTCATACGCCACGGTCATAAACAAGGAGAGCAACTTTCAGAAAAAGGTCGTGAGGAGGCACTGGAAAAAGCAAAAGAGATTTATGGCAATATTGAATCATTACCTCAATCAGCTGTTGTTTGTTTGTTTTCTTCCAATATTGGAAGGTCAATTGATACGAAAAATACCATAGAAGGAGAATTAAGAAACATAATGTCCGGAGATGAGAACACAGAATTTATTGCCATAAATGATGTTGAAAAAATAAAAGAACTCGCCAATGATTTAAGTAAACGTATAGTAATCACAGAAACCGCTCCACAAACCAGTCTTTCTTGGAAAACAACAGAAGAACATCCTGCTGATGAAGCCTTTGATAAATACAAGAAAAGATATGGAACAGAAGATGCAGCAGGTAAGGTCTGGATAGCAAGAGAAAATGAGCTACCTGCTCTAAAAGAAGAATTTAGAGCTAAATATCCAGAAGTTGATTCGGAAGACATAAAACCAAGCGAGTATAAGATGACCCCAGAGGAATTTGTAATCTCATTTCTAAAATTTTTTGAGAGAGTAAATGAGTCAGCAAAAAAGAATTTTCCAGAGAGACCAGTTTATATTGTTGCCGTAAGCCATAATTTCAATGCAGACTTCTTAACCTTAGCATTATTAGATATGCCGCTTAGTGTAGCAAGCATTAATGAATTAGGGGGAGATTTCAGAGGTTTTGTTGAGAGTTCAAAATTTACCATTAAAGATAACGAAATATCTTCCGAATATAGAGGTAAAGAAGTTGAATCACATAAAACCATTGATGACATAAGAAAAGATTTGCAGAGCGGTATGGAGGAAAGAAAAGCAGAATGGAGTCTAAATTAATTTATGTTAAGAGAAATTATTGAAAATTTAAAAGGCAAAAACGAAGTAGATGCTTTGCTTATTGCTGGGTCAAGAAGTTTGGGGGAAGAAAAAGAGTATAGCGATATAGATTTAGCAGTAGTGTTAAAAGCAAATACAGAGAAAATCTTTTCTGTATTTCAATTTATAGATAGCAAACCAGCCGATATATTTTTCTATGATATAGAAACGCTCCAGAAATTAGCAAATATCGAAACTATCCCAGCAAACACAATGGACGGAGTTCTTATTAGTTGGCTTGAGAAAGGAAATATTCAGTTTGATAAATCCGGCACACTTACTTCCCTTAAAGACAAATATTCTGAATTAAAAAATAAACTTGAAGTTCCGCAAGTTGAAATGAGTAGATGGGAGTCGTTAATAAACTCTGCTTATGTGGTTAATAAAAGATATTATGATTCTCATAATCCTGAGTATCACGAATTACTTAAAATAAAACTTCTTCAGGATTTATATAATATCTTTATGGGATATTTTGAATTTAGAAATATCTCTTGGAGAGGAGAAAAACAGATGCTCCGATACCTAAAAGAAAACGATGGGGAGTTTTATAAACTGTATAAATCGTGTCTTGAAGCTCAATCAGTTAAGGAAAAATTTGAGATATACTCGGAATTGGTGAAAAAGGTTTTCTATGGAAATTATGGAGTGTGGGATAGAGATATAATCAATCCTTTTATAAAAGGGTCTTTAGATAGTAAAGAGAAAGCTAATCTTATTGAATACTGGAGAAATCTAACTGGAAAATAAAACAAAAGACCCGCGATTGCTCGTCGGGTCCGTTTTTATCACCTCCTTTCTTGATGGTTGTAGAGCCTCTTGATTTACGACCGTGGCTCTTTCTGGGTCGGTTCTTTGTCCTTGTTGTCAGGTTGCTCTGCTCGCACTGGCGATACAGGCTTTTCTTGGGGCCAATCCTTACGGACAACCCCGATGACTCGCAAGCCGCCACGAGAGCCAAATCCGGCCATACTCCTCACCTCCTTTCTAGCTTGGGTAGCACCAAATCTTCTCTCTTGACTTGTTCGGAAGCTGGCAGTTCCTTTGAGGGGAACATAATCAGACCTCCGAAAAAGAGGTAGAATGGGAACGAAATCGCTCCCAAAATCCAGCTCTTTGTCCAGAAGCCCAAGAAAACCGCCACCAAGGCCGTAATAACTAACAACATCACGGCCCGTTCTTTTACAAGGATTTCTTTGTCCATATCTGATACTATTATATACTTAATTCATATTCAAGTCAAGGGATTCGGGTTTGTGAAAAGTAAGGTTGTAAGAACAATTAATAAATTGGGCCGGCACGCGTATTGCGCACCGGCCCAGATATCGGGTCTACAACATCGGAAAAAAGTCATCGCCCAGGATTTTCTTGATCTCTCGCTGTGTGATCGAGAGCGCTAGATCATAAGCATCCTGGTCTTTGCCATAGGGGTTTGGAATACCTCCCTCGGCTTCGTTTACGATGACCACGACCGAATTCGACGAAACGTTGAGCTGAGCCCGGACGAGAGGCTCAACCGCCGGATCCATGCAGTAGATTTTGTCATACTGTGTCAAATCGAGCCGACCAATCCATCTCGCCCGGTGATCGGAAATATCTATTCCGATACCTTTGAGAACTGCCACCGCACCTTCCTCAGGCGCCATGAAGTCGGCTTCTCGAAGTCCGGCCGCACTCTCGATGATCACATCTTTATAAATGGTCTCCGAGAGTTCTCGCCGGAGCAAATGCTCAAACATCGGGCTACGAGCACGGTTTCCTTTGCAAACAGCCAGTATTCGTCTCAAGTGTTAACTCCTTTCAGTCTACATTTATTATATACCCAAACAACATAAAAGTCAATATGTCAAATTACAATCAGTATCCCTTCGCAAACCTCCAACACTAAGCTAAGATGCCAGACGGTAGCAAAAATGCTACAATTCGATTGACAATTTAATAGAAGACCTAACCCTTGGAATATCCCTTCAAGGCATGGTCGAAAACCCCACCACAGGTGTAAAAACCTCCTAGTCAGGAGTACCTGTGGTGGGTCCTATCGGGAAACCGGTAGTGGGTAGCTAAGCTACCGCCTGGCTAGGAGATTTTTGCATTTCTCCAACCAGTAAAAACCCACCACAGAAATATGAATTTCGAATACCCCGAGGATCGGGAATTTTTCGCACAACTTCTCTGTAATGGAGATGTGGAAAAACTAGATACTGATTTCAAAGAATACTTTGACTTTAGACATCCTGCTATTAAGAGGTGGGAGTTTAATAAAACGAGGAAGAAAGTGTTGAAAGAACTTATAGAAAAATATGGAGAAAACTGTCAGTTAAAAATCCACTCAGATTGTAGCAAGATCAAAAAGTTTGAACCTGATCATATCATTCCTCTATCCACCAATGAGCTGAATAAAAAACTCCGGAATATGGAACGAACTTCTACTGAGAAAGTTCCTGCTCAAAGCTTTGGTTCCAACCATCCCAAGAATTTAATACTAGCCTGCAGTCGCTGTAATGCATACAAAAAGCATAGGTTTTTAGAGAAAGAAATCATCCAAAAAATCCTTCCAAAATAGCGTTAAAAGTGGTAGAGTTGTGCCAACTTTACAAAAATGGGTATATCATCAAATTTATTCTATTCTACTGATACTGAAAAACAGACGCTCCATCGTCGTGTTATTCCGTCTGAAGAACAGCAAGCTGTACAGCAGGAAAGATGGAATGATTTGATTGAGTATTTATCAGGAGATCTACAGGAAAAAACTGGGTACACGATAACATCTTGGCTTCAAGGGTCATACAAGTTTGGCACTCAAACCAGACCACCAAGAAAAGGAGAAGAATATGACATAGATCTTGGAGTGTATTTCAATTGGTCTGGCGATCCAGAAGACGGTAATTATGGACCCAGTCAATTGAAGTCTTTGGTCCAAGAGAGTCTAAAAGCGTACAAAGAAGAAGCGGAAGATGAGGTTATTGAAATTGTTGTACCACCAAAAATGAGATGCTCCAGAATTCGCTTCACTGGAGATTTTCATATCGACGTCCCTTCGTATCACACTGATCCCGATCAAGACACACGAATGTTAGCGACAGAAAAAGAGTGGGAAAATAGCGATCCAAAAGCTATTTATAAATGGTTTAAAGAACAAGCCATTGAGTCTGAAGGAGAACAGTTGCGGAGGATTATTCGATACCTAAAAATCTGGTCTGCATTAAACATACAAGAGAAACAGAGACCTTCTTCTATATTACTTACAGTTCTTACAACTCAATCGTATGTACAGCTGAGCACCAGTGAAAAAGATGGTGATGATACCACTTTAAAATTTTGTGTAGATAAGATTCTGGAAAAATTAAAAGTTGATTCTTCTGTACCAAATCCCGTTAATGATTCTGAGAATTTAAACCGACTAGACTCAGAAGCTTTTTCCTCATTTGTATCAAAACTTGAAAATTTGCTTAACATATCCGCGAGAGCTCTCAAAGCTGGTAGTGAATTTGAATCCGCCGCTATTTGGCAAGAAGCCTTCAAACATTTTTTCCCGCTACCAGTCGTGAAGGAAGGAGATAGAAAAAATCTTGCCATTGTTCCGGTACTCTTTGAGCCAAGAGTAGCGGTAACAGCAACACCTAAGGAGAATAATCATCATACTTACACGGGAATAAATGAAATCGGTATTATCCCAAAAGAATGTATCCTTAAGTTTAAAATAACTAACTCAACAAATTTACCAGCTGGTGCAACAATCGAATGGATTGCAAGAAATGAGGGGAAAGATGCTGAGTTTCAAAATGATCTCGGACACTATGCAGGAGAAGGAATTGAAATCACTGATGCAACCGCCTATAAAGGAACACATTTTATGGATGTTGTAATAAAAGGAATGTATGGGATTGTAATCGGTTTTCGCCGAATTCCGGTGTCTGTTTCTGGTATAGTTATGCCTCCAAGAAATCCTAAAAAGAAACCTGGCTTTAGATTTAGACGTAGACGATAATAATAAAAATAT
>CAYVKU010000018.1:10381-13182 GCA_964452305.1 uncultured Candidatus Saccharibacteria bacterium
GACAAAAAAATAGATATCTTAATTTCTGCTCTTGAAGAGCGGTATAGCTCTATGCATAAGATACGAGACAGAGTACAAAATATAGGCGTGTGGGTACTTGGCGGATTGATTGCGGCTAGTGCGTGGATATTTCAGAATGAAATTGTTTTTAGACAAAACCAAAAACTTATTTATATAATTGCGATTCTGGTTGCCTTGTATGTTCTTCGTTTTATATATTTAGAGGATCTCTCTAAGGGTTTTAAAGGGCAGCAACAAATAGCGGTTAAGTTGGAAAAATCTTTGGGATTTTTTACTCCAAATTTTTTTGATGATGCGAGCGAAAATTCTATGTATCCTGAGAAGTGGCAAAAAGCAGGTACTCCTGATGGGGATGGAAAATTCTTTAACTCATCCTATGCATTAATATATACTGGTGTTGTATTCCTAATCCTATCAATTCTGCTTAGTGGGTGCGGACAAAGTGAAGAAATCTTTTTTAGAATGGGTCATCGTCTATACTTTCCCTATTAATTTTCTATATTTCTGCACCTGGTAAATCTCTTTAGAAAAATAATGAAGCCATTCTACAAAAAAATATTATACGGAGGTCTTGGGTTACTGGCTGTTTTCTATACCATCGGATCATTTTCAAATCCTGAACCTTCTGAATCTCAAGACAATCTAGCAAGCGTTATTGAGCCAGTATTAACTGAGGTACAAGAGGAGAAAAAGTCAGTCCAGCTATTCTCAGTAATCAAAGTAGTTGATGGCGATACTCTAAATATTAATATGGATGGAAAATCTCAGACGATACGACTTATTGGTCTCAATACTCCAGAAACGGTTGACCCTCGTAAACCGGTTGAGTGTTTTGGTAAGGAGGCTTCCAAAAAAGCTTCTGAACTTTTAACTGGTAAAAAAGTATCTATTGAAAAAGATCCGAGCCAAGGAGATTATGATAAATACCAGAGACTTCTTGCCTATGTATTTCTTGAAGACGGAACAAATTTTAATAAGTGGATGATTGAGAATGGTTATGGTTATGAGTATACCTATGATTTACCATACAAATATCAAAGTGAATTTAAGCTAGCTGAGAGCCAAGCCAAATCTCAGGAAAAAGGTCTGTGGGCTGATGGTGCATGCCAAGCTGAAAAACCAGCTCAAACTACCACACCTGCTCCTAAATCAACTACTGCAACTGTTCCTGCTTCTCAACCTAAAATAGAAAGCAAGCCGGTTCAGAATAGCAGTTATGTCTGCTCGTATAACACCTACAACTGTCCAGATTTTGCTACCCATGCTGAAGCTCAAGAAGTATTCGAAGCTTGTGGTGGAACGAGCAATGATGTTCATCGTCTAGATCAGGACAAGGACGGACTGGCTTGCGAGACATTACCGTAGTCTTTAGTAGACTCTTTTTTATAGTGTCTACTTTGTCTACTTTTACCTCTACCAAGACGGGTCAATTAAGAGGTAGAAGGAATTCTCAAAAACGCTTATACTGTCTACAACTGGTAAGTTCTGGACTACTCATGCCAGCCATATTAAACGCAACGAACTCATTTTTTGAAGACGAGATGGTTCGCTCGCCCAGCCCCGCCAAAGGCGGGGCGAGGTATTGATTTTTCCTCGGTGGCTGCGTATATTGAAAATAGTTCGGACGCATTTCGCCGCCTTCGGCGGCGAGGGAAAGCCCCCGTAATTTGCGGCTCGCCCGCAAGCGGGCTCGCCGCGTTCTTTAAAAACTGCCAAAAAAACCAGAAAAATATCGTCTCGAACCACATTTTGTAAAAGAAAATTTTTTCATATTTATTTGATACAAGAAACAGCAGAAATATTGATCTTTTATTGACTTGACCTTATCGTGGATATCTGTTTAAATAAGATATTACCAAAATATGATGATTGGTAATCCCTGCCACGAGGGTTTCGTGGTAATCTAGTACCTTGAAAGGAGGAAAACCGATGGACATAGTTAGTATTGCTTCACGATTCGTCGATCTTGCCCTGAAGTACAAACGGTGGGACGAAGTCAATGAACTACCCAACAACGAAGTCCAAGTGCTCTTCGAGATCGTCGTAGCTGCTGGATTCGAGCCAAAGTGCATCGTGCTCGGCAAACTGAAGGGTAACTACCTGGATCAAGACGGAAGTAGAACAGGCAAAACTTACCCGATCAACAGTCTTTGTCCGTTCAAAGCAGTGAACCAAGAAGGAGGTGATCACTACTTTGCGACGGGCTGGCTTGACTGTGCGCTTCGGCGCGTGGTCTACGGCTCGACACGACAGAATGAGAACCGCAAGAAGCTGATCGAGGTGATGACCGAGGAGATCGAGCGGAGCATTCCGCTCAAGCCGATCCAGCTCACGCCAGAAGGCGATCTTTTGCGCGAGTATCCGCCGAGCACGCCTGCGTTCGGTCTTGAGTATTTCGTCAAGCATACACGCGACGAGAACGACCTCGGTTCGTGTGTCGGTGTCCACGAGTTCTGTAACTGCTGGATGGACCGTGCACGGGCGACCAAGACGCACGACGCGATCGTGTGCCGAAGGTGTCATCTTCGGGTACTGTTCCCGAAAGAGGTCAAGACCTATGGCGATCTGCGGCAGGCACTCGCATCTCAGCAGATTCAAGTTCCGGCATAGCCAACGCTCATGTCGGACAACATCGGGGCGGGCAAGAGAAATCTTCCCGCCTTTTTCTTTTTTAATTTGTAAAAGAATTTGCCACCAAATCAGAAAATTTTTGATTGAAAAATTTTCTGACAGTTTTTGATTTCCTTTGCTGCCTTATTGGTAAAGGTCACCGCTAAGAT
>CAYVKU010000019.1:0-2166 GCA_964452305.1 uncultured Candidatus Saccharibacteria bacterium
AGGGAGTGCTTCTCTACCCTCAATGTGTTGATAAGCCAAATGGATCGAAGTACGGACTCATATATGGATATCAGCATTCGGAATGGAGAACATTGAGAGGTACTTTGGGACGCGTATGTAGCGTACAGCCACTTACGGTTTTTGGTCGAAAGAAATATGAAGAAAGATTCCGTAATATTTTAGAAGGACCACTTAATTTTTGGTCAACCACTCTTTAGGGAGTGGTTTTTTATTTTTGTTGTTACAATACTTATCTATGGCTACAACAAGTATTTATTTAAATTTTACCAATAAAACCGAGGAAGCGTTTTTGTTTTACCAATCAATTTTTGGTGGGGAATTTGAAGGGGGGATTAATCGTTTCGGTGAAATGCCAGTGATGTCCGATGCTCCTCAATTAAGCGATGAAGATAAACATCTGGTGTTGCATATGTGTCTGCCAATTCTTGGTGGAGTAAAGCTTATGGGAAGTGATGCTCCAAAATCAATGGGTTTTAATCTCGTACAAGGAAATAATATCTTTATCAGTCTCCATCCTGATACAAAAGAAGAAGCGGATAAATTATTTGGATTACTGAGTGCAGGGGGAAGTGTGGGAATGCCTATGGCGGAGCAATTCTGGGGTGACTATTTTGGAGATTGTACTGATAAGTATGGTATTCGTTGGATGGTGAATTATTCAAAGAGCTAAGTGGTGTTTTGATTGAAAAAACGTGTCATTTGTAATAGAGTTTCAAAGGATTTTTTCTTTACCCAAACAAGGAGATGAAGATGGAAGACATTCTTCTCAGGGTTGCCTCAGTTGCGATATTTCTCCTCATTCTATATCAGTTGTTTTGGAGTAAAGGGGGAAGCGCTCTTCATGTTTTTACAGGAATTGCGACACTTTGCTGTGGATTTCTTATTATCGTTCTTGTTTCTATTCGAGGAGCGAAACAAGAAACAATGAGTGTGATATACGCCATTCATTTAGCTCTCGGCAGTCTCTTTTTCTTCTTCTTGTTTCTAACGGCCATCTTTGGGTTTGCATCAAGAACTAAGGTGTTCTATGTGCATTCTCATCAAAAGGCGGGAAAGCTCACTTTGTGGTTTCTTCTCGGAACTCTTGTGTTGGGGATATTCTCCCGATACGGATCTCTTTCTCCGCTTATATTTGCGTAGAAAAAACGCACCACAGTATGTGGTGCGTTTTTCTTAGTATGTTTGATAGAATGATACGATCAATCATAATCACATTCTGATGCAAAAAATTCATCTTTCAATATTTATCAATGCCCCGCGTGAAAAAGTATGGAATACCATGCTTGGAGAAGAAACGTACAAAGAGTGGACTAAGGGATTTAGTCCAGGATCAAGATACGAAGGAAATTGGAATGAAGAGGGATCAAAAATATTATTTCTCGGTACAGATGAAAATGGAAATGAAAACGGCGGTATGGTAAGTCGTATTGCAGAGTCTCGTCCTTATGAATTTGTATCAGTTGAGCATCTTGGAATTGTAAGAGATGGAATAGAAGATACTACCAGTGAAGAGGCGCGGAAATGGTCTCCTGCTTTTGAAAACTACACATTTAATGAAAAAGACGGAGGAACAGAACTTGTTATTGATCAAGACATAGAGGATCAGTATAAAGAAGAGTTTGAAAAAATGTGGCTTCTATCTTTGGAAACTCTTAAAAACATGTCAGAGCAAGTTTAATTTCCAGTTCTTCTGTCTAATTGCTATTATAGATGCATGAATATGTTGCGGATTCAATTAATAATTGCCAGTTTTCTTTTCTTATTGTATTCGCATGTTGCTTATGCGAACCTCACACTTACTGCAGGGAATAACGCAACAACGACTCCTAATGTAGCTACTTCGATTACTGGATTTCAAATTGTTGGACCTTCAGGATCTACAACTCCCGTTCGACTTAGATCTACTCATGGAACTCTTAGTATGACAACGACAAGCGGCCTTACTTTTTCTGGAGCTTCATCGGGAACTTCTGTGAGTTTTACTGGAACTGTTGCAAATATCAATGCTGCTCTTGCAACATTAAAATATTCACGAAGTAGTACAGGCACTGATACGCTTGAAATATCTTTAGTTGAGCCGGGTGAAGTGTTTTTTGCAGATAATGGACATTTGTATAAATACGTTTCGGGAAGTTATACATGGAG
>CAYVKU010000019.1:2200-12489 GCA_964452305.1 uncultured Candidatus Saccharibacteria bacterium
CGCAGCTGAAGCTCAAAGCGCATATGGAACATCCGGATATCTTGCCACGATCACTTCTTCTGCTGAGAATAACTTCGTATATGCACGTATTTCAGGTAATGGATGGATTGGAGCAGCTGATGCTGATACGGAAAAAACATGGAAATGGATGACCGGACCAGAGACAGGCACAACGTTTTTCCAAGAGAATGCAAGCGGAGGAGGTGGAAGTGCTGTTTCAGGGAGGTATAACGCTTGGTATAGCGGTGAGCCAAATGATTATTTTAACGGAAATCCAGGAGAGGATTGTGCTCATATGTATAGCACTGGTGGCCAAGCTGGAACGTGGAATGATTTTCCGTGTAGCTCAAGCTTGGGATACGTTGTTGAATTCGGTTCCGATGGTAGTTTACCTACAGTAGTTGCAACAAATATATCTATTGTTACTGCTGATGTTCCTGCAATCACAACTCTCTCTCCATCGAATGGATCGACTACTGTTACTCCGAGCCAAAATCTTGTAATTGGTTTTAGTAAAACAGTGACAAAAGAAACAGGAAATATTCTGATTCGAAAAGTTTCAGATGATTCCGTGGTACAGACGATTGATGCATCAGGGAATCTTGTTTCTGGTAGTGGAACAAATTCAATTACAATAAATCCAGCATCTGACCTTGAAGAAGGTGTGCAGTACTACGTCACTATTCCATCGACATCATTTAAGGACTCATCCAATAATTTTTTTAATGGTATTACTGCGAGTACAACGTGGGTTTTTACTGTTGCTGACGTGACTGCACCTCAAATTACTAATATCACCAGTGAAGTATCTTCTACTACCGCAACAGTAGATTGGAATACAAACGAGTTGGCGTCTAGTCGTTTATGGTACTCGGCAAATACCGCGTACGCATCTTCATCAAGTGAAATAAATACCAGTCCAAGAGTGAGTACTCACGAAATTTCTTTGGGATCACTAGTTCCTTGTACGTTGTACCATTATCGAGCAGTTTCTAAAGATGCAACAGGAAATACTGCAACATCGTCAAATAATACATTCACGACAACAGGTTGCTCTGGAGGTGTTATTCCAACAGAAGCTACATCGACAAGTGTCACTGTGAGCTCTCCAGCGACTTCTACACTTGCCTATGATGATCGAACGTTTAGTGTGCGTACTCCATCAAATGTTACTGCAACATCATCTACAATTGTGATTCAAATTAAAAGCATGCCTGCTACTACCACGCTTTCATCGATAGGAAAACCCTCTTCGTCACTCCATAATAGTTCAAGCGTGGTGTTTGATGTTACGGCTCTTATCAATAATGAAACAGTACTCGATTCGTTTGATGTCCCTGTAACGATTTCATATACGTATACAGATGAGGATGTGGTTGGAATCGATGAAGGATCCCTTTCTATGTATCATTACCGTGATAATACGTGGAATGAGTTGGATGATTGTGAGGTAAACACCAATACAAACGTGATAACGTGTACAGCTCCTCATTTTTCAATCTTTGCCATTTTCGGTAATCCAATTGTTCAAACATCTTCATCAAGAAGTAGTGCGGGTACATCAATTCAAAGCAGATACAACAATCTTCTGGCGATGGGAAATGTGGCGGGTGCAGAGTCTATTAAAAAAGAATGGGATTGGCTTTTTGAATCGAAAGATCCTGTTTCTCAGAGTGTTCTTTTGAAGTCGCTTCCTGTGCGCGATTTGGAGATTGGTATGACGGGAGATGATGTATTGCTTCTACAGAAGTTTTTAAATACACAAGGGTTTGTTCTTGCACAATCAGGTGTGGGTTCACCTGGAAATGAAACATTGTATTTTGGGTCACTTACAAAAAAGGCATTAAGCGCATTTCAAAGAGCTCACGATATATATCCTTCGCAAGGTTATTTTGGTTCTAAAACACGTGGTATTGTTCAAAAAAATTATATCTCAAATGTATGGTGGAAATGATGAAAGTGGCAATTGCTGAGGCGTACGGAAATTCAGAAGTTATCCATATTCGCGAAAAAGAAAAGCCTGTTTTAAAACACAATGAAGTACTTGTTGGGGTGTATGTTTCAACAGTTTCATCGGCTGACTCTCGGTTACGAAGAGGTGATCCTTTTTTGATTCGTATTGTTTTAGGATTTTTAAAGCCAAGGAAAAATATACTAGGTACTGCATTTTCGGGAGTTGTTTCTTCTGTGGGAGATTCAGTGACTTTGTTTAAAGTAGGAGATCAGGTGTTTGGTAGTACTGAATTTGATCTTGGAGCTCATGCAGAATATGTGCGCTTGAAAGAAAGTGGTCCTATTGCTCACAAGCCAGAAAGTGTGCCTCATGAAAAAGCGGTGTTACTTCCTTTTGGATTTACTACATCTCACTATTTTTTAAAAAAAGCAGGAGTAAAAAAAGGGGATAATCTTCTTGTTGTCGGCGCAGGAGGAACACTTGGCAGCGCTGCGGTTATGCTTGCAAAGAATAAAGGGGTAGTAGTAACTGGACTTGTTGGCACTCACACCATCCCACATATCGCAGATATCGGTTTAGATCATGTAATTAATTATGAAAGGGAAGATGTTTCAAAAAAAGTTGCATCTTATGATGTTGTGTTTGATACCACTGGTAAAATACCACTTTCGGTTGTGCGTACAATATTAAAGAAGGAAGGTGTATATGTGAGTTCTGTTCATATGAACATATTCCGTATAATTCATGGGCTTTGTATCAATCTTTTTACAAAAAAGAAAATAAAAGGAGGTGTGTATACAGAAAATAAAAAAGATATATTAGAATTGCTCCCGCTCCTTGCTCGTGGTGATATCAAACCTCTCACAGGTCAAACCTTTCTGTTTCAAGATATTCGAAAAGCCCATGACTATACTGACAGCAAAGAAAAAGTAGGAAACACCCTTCTTAAAATAAAGATATAACCGTTAGCAATTAGTGTGCAGTTTTTTCTTGAAGTTCTTTTAATACATCACTTGTCTTACTTTTAAACCGATTTTCAGCAAGAGCTTTTTTAAATTCAGGAAACGAAACCAGTTCTTTTTGGATAGCCTCACTTGCTGAGCAGATATATACTTTTTTTCCGCATCGCTCGATTTCTTCTACAGCATGTTCGAGCATTTCTTGACCTTCAAAGTCTGCTGCAAAAAGTCCACGCAACCGAATGATGACATATTCAATATTTTTTGAATGTGCGATATGTCGAAGATTTTCAGCATGACGTTCGCTGTCGATATAACCAAGAAAACCGGCAATGCTATATGTTACCGCATGAATTTCTTTATCTTTTGGAATGTGAAGATTTCGATCACCCTTTACTTCTTTTTTCGATCCGTCTTTAAAGTTAAATACTGCATCAAACCGTCCGTGACTAATGCGATCAGTAAACCAAAAGAGAGAAAGCATAGCTCCAACCATAACTGCAAGTCCTGCATCTTCAAATACGGTGATAAGTACTACCACTGTCGCGATAAAGAAACTTGCCCGCTCTGATATGTAGAGCTCTTTGAAACGGTCGTATTCAATAAGTCCAAGAGCGGTATTCACTAAGATTGCGGCAATAATTGCCATTGGAATGTAAATGAAAAAAGGAAGAACAAGGAGAGAAATAATCGCAGTCATAATAGCGGCAATAGTTGCTGATGTTTTGTGTGTAGCTCCTGCTTTAATATTCGCTCCAGTTCGAATAAATACTCCAGTTGCCGGAAGTCCTCCCATAGCACCGCTTCCAAGGTTTGCAAGCGCAAGTCCTAACAATTCTTTGTGACTTGAAGATTGTGTCCGTGTTACTTTGTCTCCAATTTTTGCAGTGATAAGAGTTTCAAGTACTGCGATAAGGGCAATTGTTCCTGAGGCTTTTAAAATCCATATGAGGGCGTGGGGATCTAGGGCAATATTTGGGATTACATGCCACGAAACAGGTGTGTACAAAGTTCCTGAAAAAGATCCGAATTTGTCTCCAAGAGAGATAAGATCAAGACTCAAGTAAGTAGATTCGAGATATCCAAATAGAATACCAATAATAGAAATAGGAATAACTGCAGGAAGTGCTTTTATGTATTTTTTCCAGGTCAGGATTGCTGCGAGAAATACAAAAAATACAACCTTACTTGCCGTGTGAGTGTATTCTTTGTTTTCAATAAAGAGTTTTATGTCACCAACTAAAGACCCGGTTCGAGCAAGGTCTGAAAGTCCAGTTGCGTCAAAGAGTTGCGATGCTGCAATAAGAAGAGCTACTCCTACTGCAAATCCATACATTACACTTGAGGGGATAAAATAAAAGAATCGATCAATATTTATAGCCCAAACAAGAAAGATAATAAGACCGGTAACAATGGTGAGTATTGGGAGGATTGCCGGACCTAGATTAAAAGGAGCATTCAAGGTAACCGCGAACAACACGGTGGAAAGTGCTCCTGCCGCCCCAATGATGTTGTAATTACTGCTTCCAAATATACTTGCAATGAGAGTTGCCCAAATTCCGGTGATAAGCCCCGGTATGGGTCCAGCACCCGATGCAATAGAGAGGGCAATGGAGAGAGGAACGGAGATAAGGGCTACAGTAAGACCAGCTTTCCAGTTTTCTTTTACACGCACAGTAAACACTTCTTTTGAAGGGAATGATAAGTATTTCATAGAGTATTAATCCAAACGGTTATAACAATGTAATGCGTTTAAGTGGAGATGTATGAGTGTACTCTTCTTTGTGAAAATCTGTCAAAGGTTCCTGTGCATATCTTTTTGTTTTTATATACTTTGAATTGAGTTTTTCCATGTTCTTGTTTAAAAAAAATTGGTAGAATTTATACATGACAAATATACAACGTACAGCAATTCTCATTACTCGTGTGTTGTTCGGGTGGATGTTTTTTTATGCTGGTATTACGAAAGTACTTAATCCGAATTGGTCAGCAGGATTTTATCTTGAAGGAGCAAAAACATTTTCTCGTTTTTATGCATTCCTTCTTCAGCCTGATATTCTTCCTATTATTAATTTCATCAATGCGTGGGGGCTCACACTTCTTGGTCTTTCACTTATCTTTGGTTTATTCGTGCGCATATCCGCACCACTCGGCGCAATCCTTATGGTGATGTATTACTTCCCGATTCTTGATTTTCCAAAAGCTGGCGATCATTCGTATCTTGTTGATGAACATATTTTGTATGCAGTAACATTGATGCTTCTTTCAGTGCTAAAAGCAGGAGAGTATTGGGGATTTGATGGAAGGAAAAAGAACGTTCAATAAATACAAAAGATGTTTCTCATTGAATATGATAGGATCAAAGAGGAACGATTCTCTGTCTCTTTTTCGCGGGAGGTTGTATGCACTCGAAGCAGTTTGCTACCGAATCTGAGAGGAAGTATCTAGTAGATATAGGTACAGACTTCGACACATTTGGAGCGGTGTTTCTCGCTTGTATGCCGTTTGGGTTAATAAGTGTTTCTCGAATTACTCAAACCTATCTCATTCCTTCAAATCCTAGAATCAGTGAGATGCGGATAAGAAAAGAGGAGTTTGTCGTTCAAAATGGAAAAGATTGTGTCGAATATCCTGATCGTTATACGCTCACATCAAAAACAGATACGGGTACTCCTGGTGTAAGCAAAGAAGATGAGGTACATATTTCAAAAGATCGGTACGATCTTTTCGTGCATACCTCGAGTCTTCTAGCTAATGCCTATCCAGTTCACAAGGCTCGGTTTAGGATACCGATCCCACATTTTACGTTCGAGCTCGATTTTTTTTATTTTGTTCACGAGGATTCTCGACGTGATTCCAAGGCGATCTTGATTGGGGAAGTCGAACTTCCTGATATCAAGATTGAGCCGGAGTTTCCATTTCCTTGGCGAATGCGCGAAGTTACCGGTCTTAAAGAGTACAAAAACCGAAGTATTGCCCAAGGTCTACTGTTTCCTGGTTATCGAACAGTGGAAATGCTTGAATAATCGCCCTTCGGGGCGATTTTTGCTTTTGTAATTTGTTACAATAATCTAATGAAGATAACTCCACTTACAAAAGAATTATTTAAACAATCAGTTTGGTCTCAAAATCATGAAGAGGTTGTCCGAATGTTTCGTTCGGATATTCATAGAGGGTTATCAAATAGAGATGTAGAAGAAAGAATTACGCTATTTGGAAAAAATATTATTGAGAAAAAAGAAAGCACTTCTGCATTGCGGGTGCTATCTAATCAATTTAAAAGCCCTCTCATTTTTCTTTTAGTGATAGCTGGAATTGTTACTGTTTTTATTGATCATATTCGTGATGCCTTGTTTATTTTTGCTGCTGTGTTGGTGAATGCTGGATTGGGTTTTTATCAAGAGTTTAAGGCGGAGAAAGCAATTTCTGAATTAAAATCATACTTGAGGCAACGCGCTCGAGTTGTGCGTGATGGAAAAGAACAAGATATTGATGCGACAGATTTAGTTCCTGGAGATATTGTTCGATTATCTCAAGGTGATCGAGTTCCTGCGGATGGAAGGGTGTTATTTGTAAACGATATTCAAATTGATGAGTCGATTCTTACTGGTGAATCTCTTCCTGTCTCAAAATCAGTAGAACCAAGCGCTCACAATGCAGTAATTGCTGATCAGGAATCTATGGTATTTGCAGGAACGCTGGTTACTCAAGGTGTCGCAACTGTTGTTGTCTGTCGAACGGACTTTTCTACGGAAATAGGGAAAATTGCACAACTCGTAGCAGAATCTCAAAGAGAAGACACCCCTCTCCAAGGGGCAATAAAACGATTTAGTTATAAAGCAGGAGGAATTTTAATTTTTCTTACAATTCTTATATTTTTTGTCGGTCTTTACTTGGGGCAATCTCCTATAGACATGTTTCTTATGTCAGTTGCTATCGCCGTTTCTGCGGTGCCAGAAGGATTACCTATTGCAATGACTGTTATTCTTGCAATGGGGGTGCAAAGAATGGCTAAGCGAAAAGGGGTAGTAAGAAAACTTGTTGCCGCGGAAGCACTAGGAAGCACTACGCTAATTCTTACTGATAAAACGGGGACCCTTACCATGGCTCACATGGAAATTAACGCAGTGATTCCTGAAGGAAATATCACAGAAGGAGAGCTTATTCAGGATGCACTCGTAAACATGTCGGTTGTTATTGAAAATGAAGAAGATCATCCGCATGATTGGAGATTATCAGGGAGGGCTCTTGAAACAGCGTTCGTACGATCTGCAGGGCTGAGGAATGTCTTTTTGCATGAAGTGAGAAAAAATACAACGGTTCTTAGTACTTTGCCATTCAACGCGGTGAATAAATTTTCCGCGTCCCTTGTTTCTATTGACGGGTCACATGTTCTTGTCTTTTTAGGAGCTGCGGATGTACTTGTTCAATTTGTAAGTGGAGATGAAAGAGAAAAAGAGCGATTAAATCAGATTATTAATGAGAGAGCTGAAAAAGGGGAGCTTGTACTTGGTATTGCAAAAAAACATATTTCCAAAAAAGAGGACTTCGATTTTTCAAAAGATCTTGTGCTTGAAGATTTAACATTTTCAGGAATTATTACTCTTCGTGATCCAGTACGAAAGACGGTAAAAAAAGCCATAGAAGATGTAATGCGAGCAGGAATTCGTATTGTGGTTATGACAGGAGATCATAGAGGGACGGCGATTGCTATTGCAAAAGAAGTAGGTATTCACGTTACGGAAGAGGGGGTTCTTGACGCTCGTACATTGCACGCACTTTCTGATGAAGATCTTCAAAAACGCTTAAAAACTTTAAGCGTTCTCGCACGTGTATCACCAGAAGACAAATTAAGGTTAGTAAAGGCGTTTCAAAAAGAAGGGGAAATCGTTGCGATGACAGGAGATGGGGTAAACGATGCACCAAGTATTAAGAGTGCTGATATTGGTATTGCAATGGGTTCTGGTACTGAAGTCACGAGGGATGTTGCTGATTTGGTGCTACTTGATGATAACTTTGAGACTATTGCCGCTGCGGTAGAGGAAGGAAGGCAGATTATGAATAATATTAGAAAAGTGTTGGTGTATCTTCTTTCTAGTGTTTCTGATGCCCTGCTTCTTATTGGAGGGTCAATCATTACAGGAGTTCCAATTCCTATGAACCCACTCCAAATTCTTTGGGTTAATTTCTTTTCAGATAGTTTCCCTGCGATTGGATATGCGTTTGAGAAAGATGATGGTCTAGAGAGTTCCACTTCTTTTCGGGGGAAGACTCATTTATTTAATCCGCTTATGAAATTTTTAATTCTTTTTATTGGATTTTCAACAAGTGCTTTATTGTTTGGATTGTATTGGTATATGCTCCGAATTGGATTAGACGAACGCACTGTACGTACATTTATTTTTGCAAGTTTCGGAACCTATTCGTTATTCCTCGCTCTTTCAGTAAGAAGTTTAGATAAAAGTATTTTTTCTTATCCATTTTTTTCAAACCGTTTTATGATTGGAGGTGTTGCGGTTGGAATTATCCTTATGATTTCCGCTGTGTACCTTCCGTTTTTGCAAAGTATTTTTGACACAGTACCCCTTCCGTTTGTGTGGGCTCTCGGAGTTTGTGTTGTTGGGCTATTAAATATTGTCTTGATTGAGTGTGGAAAATGGTATTTTAGAAGAAAGAATAAGATAGTTTTCTCGTCTATATAGGTATATAAGCAATGTATACTGTATATATGAAACACATCACAATTGGTCTAGGAATTTTGTGTATCCTTATCGGAGGATTTTTTGCAATAAATAGCTATATCTATAACGAAAAACAGGCAGATCCAATTCAGGAAGAGGGTAATTCTATTGGAGAAAATTCTAATCAAAACGAAAACGAACAAAAGCCAAGCATTACCCCAGAACCACAAAAACCTACAAAACCAGGAACGTTAACAGGAAAGAAGTGGGTTTGGGTAGAAACGCAGTACAACGATGAGCGAGTTATTGTTCCAAAGAAGAAGGACGCATTTACTTTAGAGTTTAAGAGTGATGGAAGTTTCGGTGCTTCTACGGACTGTAATGGAATAGGAGGGAATTATTCATTGAATAGTACTGGTATTGTATTTGGGCAAATGATATCTACTCTCATGTATTGTGAAGGTTCACAAGAGAATGAATTCCGCACTATGCTCGAGCACTCAACAGGATATGATTTTGGGTCAGACGGATCACTGATTCTTCATTTGAAATTTGATAGCGGAAGTGTGATATTCAAATAGTTACACAGAGTTTCCTGCCACAAATCCTGTAGTCCAGCACAGCTGGAGACTATATCCCCCTGATGGTCTGTCGATATTAAGAATATCTCCAATAAGATACAAGTTTGGGAAGAGCTTTGATCGCATGGTTTTAAAGTCTACTTCATCAAGAATTACTCCACCGCTTGAAATAATTGCTTTTTCAACTCCAAGTAGTGATTCTACGTGGATTGGTATTCCTTTTATAAGATGCATGAGACGTAACCGTTCTTCACGAGTGACACTATTTCCGTTTTTGTCTGGATCAATTTCTGAAAGCTCGACAATAATAGGAGCAATGGCGCTCGGCACTAGCTCTCCAAGTGCATTTTTAAATTTCTTCTTGTCGTGAGTGGAGAATATTTCTTGGAGTTTTTTGTTTAGTGTACTGAAATCTTCGTGGGGAAGTAGATCAAGAGAAAGAATGACATCTCCATACTTTAGAAGCTCTCCTACATCTTTACTCATGTTAAGGATAGTCGGCCCACTTAAACCAACGTGCGTGAATAATATTTTTCCTTTTACAGTTCCTTGTTTTTCATTGTTTTGTAACAGGGTAATTTTTACATCAGGAATACTTACTCCTGCGAGTCTTTGCACCCAAGAATCTTTCGTTGCAATTGGTACGAGAGAAGGTGTTGGTTCAATAATTGTGTGGCCAATTTTTTTGAGCCACATATATCCATCTCCGGTTGAGCCTGTTTCAGGACGAGATGTTCCTCCTGTTGCAATCACAATAGATTTTCCGTATATCACGGTTTTATTTTTCAGGATAACACCCGCCGCTCTGTTTTCATGTATTTCTATTCCAGTTACTTCACTTTGTGTTTGAATCGTCACTTTATGTTTATTCATGTAAGAAACCAGCACATCCCAGACAGATTGTGCTTTGTTAGATACAGGAAATGTGCGCAATTCTTTTTCTACTTTCGTATTCATATTGTGAGAGTGGAAGAAAGCCAATGCATCCTGTACTCCATATTGAGAAAAGGCAGAAAATAAAAATTTTCCATTCTCTTTAAATTTTTCGAGAAATTTCCTTGTATCAAATTCCGAATTAGTAACATTACATCTTCCACCTCCGGTAATAAGGAGT
>CAYVKU010000020.1:0-4642 GCA_964452305.1 uncultured Candidatus Saccharibacteria bacterium
TAACCTCTTCTTCTTTAGAAGTTGCTTTGTAATCCACAATAATAAGCTCTCCATTTGGATAAACCCACACATCATCGACTCCTCCGGATATCGTCATCCCTGTTTTTGGATGAGTATATTGAATACCGGCCCGAAGTGCGTCTCTCCACATATCCATGTGTTCATGCGAAAACGGAACAGCGTCAATTCCATATGTTTGCATGAGTGGATGAGGATTTCCTTCGGCACGGTGAATATCAAATTCTTTTTTTAGTAATGTATCAACGGCACTATTTAAATTGAAAGGATACCCTTTTGGTCTTGCGGTTCCGATTTTGTTATCAATATAAAAACAACGTTTACAGCTGATAAACAAATCAATTTTAGAACGCGAAAGACGCCATTGAGATCCGCCATAGTTCCAGTTAGAATTTCGTTTCGGTTTATAATATTGAGACATTACAATAAGTTAATTTCATCAATAACCATTTGTATCTTTGCTTGATTCATCCCAAGTGTTTTGAACAAAGCGACATTCTCTTTTAAGGTTTTGCATAATACAACATCTTGAGCAAGCAATGTTTTCTTTTGACTGTCGGAAAGTGTAGTAAGGCAGGTCACAGGATGAAGTCCGCTGTCTAAAATCATATCCTGTAAATTACCTCTCTCAGGATAATTCCATCCGATAAGTTTCAAATCTTTGCATCCAGCATAATGAATTGCTGTTGATGTAAATTTTGTATTAGTAATAAGCCATCCTTCATCGACTTTTCTTTCTTTTCCATACAAAAACACATTCTCTTTCAAATCATCAAGTCGAGCTTTCACGTACAGTGCGACCTTGAGGTCAGATTTAATGCCGAGTTCGTTGTGGAATTTTGCTTCAGCCATAACAAGCTTATTTTCATTCCAAATAACCAAATCAACCTCATGTTCTACACACCCTCCCATGACCATCTGGCCAGTTAAAACTTCATACCCTTTTTGTCTGTACACGTGAGCAAGGAATTCTTCAAAAGGAAATCCTGAAGGGCCGAGATCTTGGATTGCTCGCCGTAAAGAATATCTAACCGCTGCTGGATGTTGTTTTTTATCAAGAAGGAAGAATGCGTGCTTGTAGATATGACTTGTAGACATGCCATCTTGAAGCTCTTCTTCAATATGGTCGACAATAGAATCTACTGTTGCACTATCAGCACCAGAGCGAAGGAGTGAATTTTCAAGTTTTTCTCTACTGAAAAGTTCTTTTTTTCCATCAGCCTTAACGACAATAAGTTCCTCTATATTCTTTTTCATGGAGAAATTATAACGCCAAAACGCAGAATACAGAATATCGAATAATTCGCGCTCTCAGAATATACAAAGAAACGGAATCAACTACTCAATAATCCCCCCTCCAATACAAAGGTTTCCTTTATAGATAACAAGGGATTGCCCACTTGCAACACTCTGAATGCCTTTATTGAGGGATATAAACGTTTTACGGCCATCTTTTTGATATGTTCCTCGAACATATTCATGACGATATCGAGGAAGCACTTCTAGAACTTCACCGATGTCTGGTTCACCTAACGGAAAATGGGTATTGGTTAAGTAAATTTGTTTTATTTCTCGAACATCATCAAATTCATGAGCAACAGTAATGGTGTTCTTGGCTACATTTTTAGAGATCACATAATACGGCTTACTCTCCTCGTGCTGATTTACAATAGTGAATCCATGCCTTTGCCCAATTGTATAAAACAAAGCTCCATCATGTGAACCAATAGGTGCACCTTCTTGATTAAGTACTTTTCCTTTTTGAGATGTCACGAATTCTTTTAAAAAGTCTTTGAGATCAATTTTTCCAATAAAACACAATCCTTGACTGTCTTTTTTTTCCGCAACAGGAATATGGTGTTTTTTTGCATACGACCTCACCTGTTTTTTTGTCATATGACCAATAGGAAACAACGTATGTGCAAGTTGGTCTTGAGTAAGCGTCCAGAGAAAATATGTTTGATCCTTCTCTGTATCTTTTGATTTTTTAAGCGTGTATTTTAATCCCTTATTTTTTGTTCGATATTCTTCTTTCTGAGCATAGTGCCCTGTAGCAACATAATCCGCTCCATTTTTTTGCGCAAAACGTAAAAAATGACCGAATTTTATTTCTTTATTACAAAGCACATCAGGATTAGGAGTGCGACCAGCTTTATACTCACGAATCATTTCATCAACCACTTCTTTTTTATATTCCTTCTCAAGATCTAGAGTCATAAAAGGAATGCGTGCAAATGCCGCAACACGCATCGCATCGCGTCTCTCTGTTTTCCAATCACACGGAAGCCAATCCGGATGCCACGCTTTAATGAATACCCCAGTTACATCAAAACCCGCCTCTTTTAGTAAGAGTGCTGATACGGAGCTATCTACCCCGCCGGACATTCCAAGAAATACTTTTTTTCTTTTCACCAAAGGAGTCTAACACGCTTCATTGACAGGCTCAAATTATCGTCGTAGATAATTTTCTCTATTGTATTGATGCCCTTCAAATGTCTCTGCGAAATACATTTCACCACTTAAATCAGTAAGAAAATAAAAATATTCATTGGGAGTTGGATACATTGCAGCGAGAATTGCTTCTATACCCGGATTTGCTATCGGTGTCGGTGGGAGTCCCTTGTTTCTATATGTGTTATAGGGAGACTCGTCAAATAAATCTTCTCGAGTGAGAGTATAAGAATTTTTTCCATTTACATAGCTAAATGCAGCATCAACTTGGAGAGGCATGTTTATTTTTATTCTTTTCCATAAAATATCGGCGACCATGCGCTTTTGATATTCCCCTCGTGCTTCTTCTTCTAAAATAGAAGCCATAATAATGATATCCTCAAATAACATACCCTGCTGTTCCGCTTCTTCTTTTAAGTTTGCGGTTTTTTCAAGAAATGCATTTGATAATTTAGTAATGACATCACTGGCATTAGCATTAGGAAGAAAAAAATATGTATCAGGAAACAAATATCCTTCAGGCGCCCTGTTTACGAAATCTTGCGGATCAAAAAACACAAATTTATCTTTAAACAAATCTGCTATTTGAAACACATTAAGACCTTCGGGTATAGTAATGCGGATAGGAGTGAGCCCATACTCCCCCTTTGAAAGTCTTAAGGCTATATCTGATATAGATAGATTCGATTCAAAATAATAATCACCTGCTTTTATCCCTCCCTCTTTTCCATATAAACCAGCAAAGAAAGAAAACCACGCTGGAGAACGTATGAATTTTTTTTCATATAGCAATTCTCCCGCTTTTCTTATCGAGGTACCTTCTTCAATTCGAATAAGGGTGTGGTCAGGAAACACAGTGACAGGAGGTCCCCAAGAAAATACTGACACGAACACTCCAATACAAAGAAGTGAGATTATTGTATAAAGAGCGGTCTTTTTTTTGTTTGCACGGAAAAAATCCAGAAAAGTATCCATATTTAAATAGGAAGATTACTTGGAGCTTCTGATTTTTTGGACATAATTCGATCAAATGTTGGAGTTGAAGCAACACCGCCTGGGAAGTGATATATCGTCGCTAATTCCTCAGTAGTAAGTACGAAGGGCTTCCCTTTAAAATGTTTAAAAGGTGCTTGAAAGAAAGAGCGCATTTTATACGCCATAAGTAATTTCTTTTGTGCGCTTATTTTATTTTTCCCCCGGAAATCTTGCCATGGATAATCAAAGTTAGGAATTGGACCCGGCTTAAATCCATTTAAATTACCTGAACTAAACTGCTTAAATGACCCTGTTAATCCTCCAATATTGAGTGCATTGAATGCATTTTTTTCAGCAACATACAGCGCTCGAATCATAGTATCAAACGCGGTTTTATTGAGATTTCTTTGTATAGCATTGATAGTTTCTTTTTGAATCTCGGTTAAATTCGAAAGAGAAACCTGTTTTCCTTCTTCTGGCTTTACCGGTGATTCACTCATTATTTTTTCAATTTCTTCTTTTGCTTTTGCTTTCCAATCAGGTTTTTCTCTAAGAAGTGCGTCTTTCTGTGTGCCTGAATTAAAATTTGAATCCATACTTGTTCTCCATGCTTTACCGAACCCAAAAACTCAAGAAGTGGCGTGATTGGATCAATTTTATATTCTTCTTTCGGGTCTTTATTTAAATTATAGTCGATATACGTTTTGATTGGATACACATCTGGTTTTGAAAGAGATAGCTGCATTCCCCAAAATGAATATTTCTCTGTATCAAACGGAATTTGGAGTGCATAATCTGGCACCTCATAAATCTCAACGGTAGGAAATTGAGAATATATCTGTGATTCAATAATGTTTTTAAATTTTTTCTGTGTCCAAATAAAAAATTTCACTTGTCCTCCGATTGAAACAAGTTCTAATGAAAACCAAGATCGAACGCGTCCTTTCAAAAACACATCGATATACGATCCCACCCCTGGTTGCGAAAGTGCATCAATAATAATTTCCATCGCGGCAGGTGATTTTGTGATATCTTTCGGAAGCTTTAACTCAAGAAGAACTGTTTCTTGTTCTTTTATATATTTTGCACGAATGTACTGTATCCATTTGCTCAAAAACAAAGACACCAACAACACAGGAACGAGTACTGGCCAGATTATTTTGAATATACTCCAAGCAAGTGGAATTACATCATTTCG
>CAYVKU010000020.1:4688-10874 GCA_964452305.1 uncultured Candidatus Saccharibacteria bacterium
TCCCTATATTCTATCGATTCTTTTGATTCCTTACAACAAAAAAGCCGTATAAAACGGCATTTTTTATTTTTTCTTCTCTTCTACGATGTGATACTTTCCTTCTTTATCCTTTTTGAAAAACTTAGGATTTTGCAGATTGACAATAATAGTGTTTTCTTTTACGTATCTTTCCTTAAGTACTTTTTCAATTATTTTTTCTTTTGTAAGAGGTCCGTTTTTTTCAATGACAGTTTTAATCACATCTTTTACAACACCTGAGAGATAACCCCATTCGCTAAGAGCATAGAGGCCTCGTCCAACGAGAACAAAACGCGGGTCTTTAATAAGCTCGTTGTGAGTAGTTGCAACATGAGCTTTTTTGTTGAAATACTGAGTAATTGCTTTTGCAACTTCTTTGAAATGGATCGGAGAGCCGTGCTTTCGGATAACCAAAAACGCATAGTCTCGCATTCCTTTTGCGCTCACGTTTGGAGACTCTGCTTTACCCCATTCCCCCAATGGATTTTTATCAATTTTTCGTGAAAGAGAGAGCCAACGTCGAATAACTTCTTCTTGTTTGTATTTATCATTCACTTCTTTCACATATTCAAGGAATGAATCAATCATGTCAGCTTCAATGACAAGTTCATCATCTCCTAAGTTTGAATATAATTTACGCAAAGAGCCATGAATTTTTTCTGCAAGCTGTTTATCAACGTGCCATCGATGTTTGAAATGCTCATCTTCTTTTTCTTTAGAAAATTCTTCACCCACAACAAGCATGAAGTGAACATGATTTTGAACTTCTTTTTCTTTGCTTACATGAGACAGGAGGTCTTCTTCTGAGACAATGCCACCGAGTGATTCAACATATTCACGAAGCTGATCGAAAGCAGGACGATCTTTTTCGTATTCTTTAGACTTTCGAATACTAGTAATTGCGTGATTTTCAATCTGACGAACTCTTTCACGAGTAATACCGTACTTCTTTCCGATACCCTCAAGAGTGAGTCTCTTTCCTCCTTCTTCAAGCCCATAGCGCTTCGTAATAACATCGCGTGCTCGAGGGGTGAGTACAGCAAGAAGTCGCTTAGTAACTTGTTTTGGCTTGAATTTTAACGTTTTAGTATCTGTCATACCTTATTTCTAATAGTTTCTGCTTTTTAAATTGATGTTAGAGCTCATTAGTTTTATCACGCAATAACAATGTAGTCAAGAGTTTTGTCAAGTGCTTGTAATAAACCCTAATAATCTATTCGGAACAAAAATAATTCGCTCTATTTTTTGTTGATCAAGCCATTTTTTGACCCCCTCAGCACCTTGCGCAATACGAAGAACTTCTTCCTGATTTGCCCCATGGGGTGCAGATATCGTACCTCTCACCTTTCCGTTGATTTGAATGGCATACGTTACTGACTCTATGGTGATTTTTGATTCATCGTACACAGGCCACGGAGCTTCGTGAACGCTTGTTTCTAAAGAAAAATTACTCCAGATTTCATCAGTAATATGAGGAGCAAAAGGAGAAAGAAGTTTTATAAAAACTTTGAGAGCTTCCGTAGGATTATGTTCTTCTTCGATATCTTTAAGCAAAATCATGAGAGCAGAAATTGCCGTATTAAAACTCATTCTTTCAATATCATCACTGACTTTTTTTATTGTTTTTTGAATTTGAGTTTGAAGTTTTATCGACACAAGAGCATCGTTGGACGCTTTTTCACACGCAGACCAAACGCGCTCAAGAAATCTTCTCGGTCCGACAACCCCATGATTAGACCAAGCAATAGCTTGATCAAATGGTCCCATAAACATTTCATATACACGTAACGTATCTGCCCCAAGAGAGCTTACAATTTCATCAGGATTCACCACATTTCCTTTTGATTTAGACATTTTCTCTCCCCCTTCAGCAAGAATAAGACCATGTGATGTACGTTTGGCATACGGCTCAGAATTAGGTACGAGTCCTAAATCAAATAAAAATTTATTCCAAAAACGAGAGTACAAAAGATGCAACGTAGTGTGCTCCATCCCCCCGTTATACCAATTGACCGGCATGAAAGATTCGAGTTTTTTCCTATCCGCAAATTGTTTTTTATTTTTTGGATCAATGTATCGCAAGAAATACCATGAAGAGCCTGCCCAGTTTGGCATCACATCAGTTTCTCGTTTTGCCTTACCCTTACATTGCGGACAAGTAGTATTTACCCATGAAGAAATAGTGGAAAGCGGAGATTCTCCTGTATCACTTGGTTCATAGTGCTTCACTTTTGGTAGTAGCACGGGGAGATCTTTTTCAGGAACAGGTACCGTCCCGCATGTATCGCAGTGCACAACCGGAATCGGCTCACCCCAGTATCTTTGTCTTGAAAACACCCAATCACGAAGTTTGTATTTAGTAACCTCTTTCGCATGAATGTTCTTTGAAATACTCTTTTTCGCCTCTTCACTCGATAGACCTGTGAATTCTCCGGAGTTAATAAGTATTCCTTCTTTTGAGTACACAGAATCCGAAGCGGATCCTTCTTCTTGAATCACTTTTTTGACAGGGAGATTGAATATTTTTGCAAACTCACTATCTCTCACGTCGTGCGCAGGAACAGCCATCACCGCACCTGTTCCATATGTAGCTAATACATAATCAGAAATCCACACAGGAATTTCTTCTCCAGTTAGTGGATGGATTGCGTACACACCTTTGAGTAACACTCCTGATTTTGCGTTAGTTCTTTCTTGTTCGGTTTTGTTTTGGCTTTCTTTTTGATAACGGAAAACCTCTTCTTTATTTTCAAATAACAATTGTTCTAGTAGATGATGCTCTGGCGCAAGAACAATATAAGTAGCGCCATACAGTGTATCGAGACGTGTAGTAAACACCTCAATAGATAGTTGAGTATCTTTAATATTAAATGAGAATTGATGTCCTACTGATTTTCCAATCCAGTTTCTCTGTTGCTGAGAAATTTTTTCAAGATATTCTACGGTATCGAGATCTCCATCAAGTCGATCTGCGTATTTTGTAATAGCAAGCATCCATTGCTCTTTTTCTCTTTTCTCTACAAGCGTACCGCACCGTTCGCACATTCCCTGAATTACTTCTTCATTCGCAAGTCCGATTTTATCTTTAGGACACCAATTAATAGGAACTTTTGCTTTATAGGCAAGACCTTCTTTTAGGAATTGAAGAAATATCCATTGAGTCCATCGATAGTATTCGGGATCCGTGGTGTTTATTTCTCGAGACCAGTCAAAAGAAATTCCCAAAGCTTGAAGTTGACGGCGAAAAGTATCTGTATTTTTTTTCGTAATCACCCGAGGATCTTTCCCTGTCTTTATCGCAAAATTCTCAGTTGGAAGTCCGAAAGCGTCCCATCCGATTGGATATAACACGTTATATCCCTCACTACGGCGTTTCCGTGCAATAACATCCATCGCGGTATAACTTCTTACGTGACCGACGTGGAGACCCTCCCCTGATGGATATGGAAATTCAACGAGACAGTAATAGCTTTTCTTTTCTGAAGTATCTTCTGCTTTTGAGTAGTTAGATTTATTCCATAGTTTCTGCCATTTCTTTTCAATCTTTACATGATTGTATTCTTTGGACTTAGCAATTTTTGGAGCACTTTTTCGTTTCATGTGTGAAAGAAATCATACAAGAAAAAACCACCCTTTGCTAGCGGGTGGTTTTTGCATTAATTTTTAAACGGTGGATACATTTGAGGATCGATCGTTCTTTCAAAACAGGTATATCCAGCACCGTGTGTCCAATTTTCATTTCTTATATTTTTTTCATATTGACGAGGTGTTGATTGAGTCTTTCCATGGCGAGTTGCTGTATTGAATTCGGCACACAATTCAAATGTAAAAGCGTCTTTTTTCGTGTATACGTAAGGAGCACTTGTTTCGGGATCTACAGGCATTGGTTCGTAATACGAAGACAATGGATCTTGCAAATCATCGAGAGTTTCAGGTAATTCGCTTTTTGCTTGCCAGAAATACACAATTTGATTTTGAATCGTCTGCAAATGAGAAATTTTTTGATCATCGTATCTCATCAATCGCTGAGTACGAGGAGACCCAATCACAGAGAAACCGAGAGCTACTGAAACAAGAACGATGAGTGTAGTGACGATTACCCATATTTTTTGCTGAGACAGAGTGAGTTTGTCTCTAATTTCTTGAATGTAGTATCCAAACACAAGTCCAGAAACAATCATCCACGTAAGAACCTTGAGTACAAATCCCATAGTGAGCTCTCGTCCATCAAGGAAAAGATAGAGAATTGAAACAAGAGCACCAAGAAGAATTGCTCCCGAAATAAAAAGAGTTAGATAATATGACCATCGGCGAATCCAAATATCTTTTTTCAACGGATCGAGTGTGTAGCTTTTTACATTAATCCACGACAACAAAAGGAATGTTGGAAAAAGAACAATAAGAGACGCTACCGGAAAACTAATCGAAGGATAACTTCCGTAATACTGATCAACTGGAGGAAAAGCAGTATTAATTACAACAAATAAAAGACTAATAAGCGAACCTACGAAAAAATACAAAGAAATCATAGCCCCTAAGTGCATGAAGAAATCTTTTGCTGATACTAATCCTTTTTGTGTTTCCATATCTATACATTATAGGGCACTTTCATTTTTTACCAAAAAGAGTAATATCTATTTAATTCGTGGAAAGAAATGGCCAACTTTCCACTTCTCCAGATTATTCTGGGGTGACGCGAATCGGCTAACCACAAAACGTAAGGCGAATTTAGTAGCGGCGAGCGAACGATTCTACAAAAACCTTACGTTTTGTGGTTTTTGTTTTATTTAGACTTTAAATTCCATCACATCACCGTCAGCAACGATGTATTCCTTCCCCTCTGTGCGAATAAGTCCTTTTTCACGAGCCTGAGCGAATGATCCAGAATCCAGAAGAGTATTCCACGGAATCACTTCTGCACGAATGAATCCTTTTTCAAAATCTGTATGAATTACTCCTGCAGCAACGGGAGCGGAAGATCCTCGTTTGATTGTCCACGCACGAGTCTCATCTTTTCCTGTTGTAAAATATGACATAAGCCCAAGACGATCATATGCGGATGCGATAAGCTCATCAATTCCGTCAGTATTCACACCAAGATCAGCTTTCATTGTTTTTTTCTCTTCCCCACTCATATCCATGAGTTCATGCTCGATACCAGCATCGGCAATTACGTATTTGGCATTCGTTTCTTTCAAAAACTGAATGAGATCATGAAACCGAGAGTCATTCATTTCATCAAGATTCTTTCCACCAGCTTTTTTATTTAACACATAGAGAATCGGCTTCATGGTAAGAAGTTGCATATTGCGAACATATACTTCTTCCTCGGGAAGCAATACTGTTTTTTGAGCAAGAGATCCAAGTTTCAAGGTCTCATGCACCTTAAGAAGCGCTGCTTGTTCTTGAAGCGCTAATTTGTCTCCTCTTTTCACATCACGAGCAAGTGAGTCCAATCGTTTTTCAATTGTTTGGTTATCTGCCATTACTAACTCCAAGTTAATAACTTCAATATCACTCAATGGATCAATTTTCCCGTGTACATGAATAACATGATCGTCCTCAAAGATACGAACCACTTCCGCAATCGCATCTACCTCACGAATATTTTGCAAAAATTTATTTCCTAACCCCTCACCTTCTGAGGCTCCTTTTACGAGTCCTGCAATATCAACGAACTCAACAACAGCGGGAATAGTTTTTTCTGATTCACTAAATAAAGATAGTGCTTGTAATCGAGGATCTGGTACAGGAACAATACCCACTGATGGATCGATAGTACAAAATGGATAGTTTTCTGCGGGAACAGATTTTTTAGTAAGCGCATTAAAAAGCGTTGATTTACCAACGTTTGGAAGACCTACGATTCCGACAGAAATACTCATGAGACTTAGAATAACTCACTTGTAGTCAGCTTGTCGAACTATTTTAGCCACATTCAAAGGGACTTGACTTTTCATCTAGATATGCTATAATTGAGCATAGATATACAAAAACTGTTTCCTTTGTACCCACCACTCGACAAGGAGAAAGATCGATGAGAAAGATGGTGCTGCTGATTGTTGCCGTAGCATTGACCGCTTGCGCGAGCAAAAACACGAGCAACAACACGAGCGGCAACGAAAACAAAACGAAGGTCTTCCAGATTCTCGCGAGCGAGACGCACGA
>CAYVKU010000021.1:0-213 GCA_964452305.1 uncultured Candidatus Saccharibacteria bacterium
AGCCTCTCAGCTCCCCTAGACGTCATTGCCTTGGTAGGCCATTACCCTACCAACTAGCTGATATCCCGCAGGCCGCTCCTCAAGCGATAAATCTTTACTCCGAAGAGACTATCAAGTATTAGCTAATCTTTCGACTAGTTATTCCTGACTTGAGGGTGCGTTCCTACGTGTTACTACCTCGTTCGCCACTCCCCTTGCGGGGCGTTCGACTTG
>CAYVKU010000021.1:299-1587 GCA_964452305.1 uncultured Candidatus Saccharibacteria bacterium
GAAACAAAATGGAGAATACTAGATTACCCACATTGCTCGTTTATGAAGTTTGAACTTCGCTCACTTAGAAATCACATTAGAATTTTTTGAGACTTGCATCCTAGCGAAAGCTCGTTTGCGATCGCTAGGGTTCTCAATTTTGCATAACATAGGTTTTCAAGGAACTTTGCCTAGGTCTTCCTAGACAGAGGCTCATTATATGGATATTTCAAAAGGAGTCAATAGGCAAAATATGCTTATTTATATTGACAAAAATAGACCCAAAGCCTATAACGAATAAGGGGTTCTTTTCGCCAAAAAAGAGAGAAACACAGGAAGAGGAAGCAACTGCTGACGAATCCTTTCTCTTTCTTCTCGATTCTGCGCATGGAGTGATATAGACCGCGCAAGGGTTTTGAGCCAGAACGTCCCCCTTCGCGCGGTGAAGGGAGAATGCACAGAAAGGCTACTACGCCGAGAACATCCGGTAGGAAGGGTACGATCTCCACTCCTTAACCTGCTTCTCGGAAAAGCAAAGGCCCGCTCCCCTTTTCTTTTTTCGAGACGTTAAAAGCCTTCGTCTTCATGGGGCCAAAGGTTACACCCGTAGCTTAAGGCGATACCCCACCCCGTCACTTTCGAGTGACGGGTTTTTATTTGGAGTGTTTTCCAGCAAGAGTTACGAGAAGCGGTGCCGCAACACACAGTGACGAATAGGTTCCAACAATCGCACCAATAAGAAGGATGAGAGAGAAACTAAATGTAGAAGTACTTCCCAACAAAAGAAGTGCAACGAGTACAATAACAAGCGTAACTGAAGTGTTAATAGACCGACCAAGAGTTTCTCTCAAACTATTCCCCACCACACGCTCAAAACTTTCATGATTATTGTGTTCTTGATTATGCATCAATCGCTCGCGAACGCGATCAAACACCACAATGGTGTCATGGACAGAATATCCAAGTATTGCAAGAAGTGCTGAAACGAAGAGAAGATCTATTTCGAGAGGAAAATAATTTCCCAAGGCAACATATATTCCTGTTGGAATAAGTACGTCATGGAGAAGTGCCACAACAGTAGCAAGTCCATATTTCCACGATGCCACAGGCTTTGACACTTTTCGAAATGCAAAAGTAATAAATAAAAGAATACAAAGAACCACGATAGAAAGTGCCCACGCTGATTTCTTTTTCAATTCAGTTCCAGCAACTGGCCCTACGGTATTAAATCGTAATTCAGAGAATTGTGTTTCATCTCCGCGAAGCGCACCGATAACCGCCTCTTTTTCTGAAAGCGATAATTCTTTAC
>CAYVKU010000021.1:1597-1886 GCA_964452305.1 uncultured Candidatus Saccharibacteria bacterium
ATTGCCAGGTTTGGGTGATGTAGTTGGCGGCGTTGAACTCGAGGCGGTATACACTCTTTCTTTACTACGAAGCACGTACCCCCTTTCGCCCGATGGTCTTACTGAGAATGTTCCGATATCAAGCGCTGATACACGCTCTTGCACGAGAGAAAGCCCTGGTCTTTCATTTCCATACGAAACTTCAAGAATAGATCCTCCCGTAAAATCAGTGCCGAGCTGGAAATTAAACATAAAGATTGCACCGATAGAAAGAGCACAAAGAAGTGCTGAAATCGCGAAAAATATGTTT
>CAYVKU010000021.1:1912-3586 GCA_964452305.1 uncultured Candidatus Saccharibacteria bacterium
CATGGCGTTATGAATTATCTTTTGAAACTGATTGCTTTGATAAAAATCCTGTACCGAAGAAAAATCGAATTGTGTCTGTATCGTGATGAGGTCGAACTGCATACAGTAATGTTCGAGAAGCGGTAATTGCAGTAAACATCGAAACCGCCACTCCTACTCCAAGAGTAAGAGCAAATCCTTTCACTGATGAAGTACCAAGCCAGAACAGCACAATCGCGGTAATAATAGATGAGATATTTGAATCACGAATAGAAAGCCACGCTCGACGAAATCCTTCTTCAATCGCTTTTCGAAGATGCTCTCCTTTTTTCAACTCTTCTTTCATGCGTTCAAAAATAAGAATGTTTGCATCAACCGCCATTCCAATTGAAAGAATAAATCCTGCAAGTCCTGCGGCTGTTAATGTAACAGGAATAAGTCTAAAGAGTGCCAGAGAAAGTACGACGTAGAGCGCAAGTGCAACGGTTGCAATAAGTCCCGGAATTCTGTACCAGAAAATAAGGAATGCCGCTGTTAGAACGAAGCTCCACAATCCCGCACGCAACCCTGCTTGTAATGCAGCATCTCCAAGAGTTGCTCCAATTGTTTGAGAGCTCACCAATTCAATAGGGACTGGAAGTGCTCCGAAATTTAATTGCCTTACCACTTCACGAGCAGTGACCGCATCGTAGCCAGTAATCACCGCTTGTCCATTATCAATTTCCGTTGTAATGACCGGACTCTGTTCTAAATTTCCATCAAGGAAAATGGCTAAACGTTTCCCAATATTATTTCGAGTAAGCTCTGCAAATAACGCACGGCCCTCATCATTAAATTCAAGCGCCACAACAGGTTGATTTGTTTGAGGGTCAAACTGTAACGTTGATCGTTTGAGAAGACGTCCTGTTACTGGCGTTGGATCGAACAGCGCTTCAGCAGGAAGCGCTGAAAGTTCTTCTACAGGTAAATTTCGAATACCGTCTTTTTCAATACGAAATTCAAGTTGTGGAGTTTTTCCAATAAGAGCTTTTGCTTCCTCTAAATTAGACACACCTGGAAGCTCAACAATAAGGCGATGATCCTTATTCCCTGACACAAGGCCCGCTTCTTCAACTTGAATAATAGGTTCCGAAACTCCAAAGATATTCACTCGCTCTTCAATAACATCTCGAAGAGTCGCCATTGAATCCGATATATCACTTGGTGCAATTTGAGAAGTGTCAGCTCGATAAATGAGTTCCGTTCCCCCAACCAAATCAAGGCCAAAACGAAACGGGATCTTTGTGGAAACAGAATTTGGATACACCATTCCAAACGCCAGCAATGAGCCGAACACTATAAGTACCAATGCTCCTATTCGATATTTCATAGGGCTAGTATAGGACTTATCCAAACAAAATCAACGATAAGAACTATAGCCCCTCTCTTGAAATGAGGACCTTAAGAGTGCGGAGAGCAATTTTCACATCCAGCATAAGGGATCGATTTTTGATGTAATACAAATCATACGAAAGCTTTGTTTTTGTCTCATCAACACCAAGGCCGAATTTTGGAGGAGTAGTGTGATAAAGCTGAGCCCATCCTGATAACCCAGGAGTAATCAGATGTCTAATGTTGTAATACGGAATTTCTTTTTCATACAACGACACATATGAAGGAACCTCTGGTCTTGGTCCAATCATCGAAAGGTCGCCA
>CAYVKU010000021.1:3613-3874 GCA_964452305.1 uncultured Candidatus Saccharibacteria bacterium
TCATCAATTCGAGTTTTTCGAAGAAACATTCCAACCTTCGTGGTACGAGCATGTTTTGAAATTCCATCTGCTTCAGAATGCACGGACATGCTTCGAAATTTTACTAAGCGAATAATTTTATTATTTTTCCCTACTCGTTCTTGAACAAAAAATAACGGACCCCTGTCTTCAATAAAAATAAGAAGCCACACAAATGGCAACAATACAACGGTAAAAATTGATAAGAAAAACGCCAACGTAAAATCCATGAGGCGTTGTGCA
>CAYVKU010000021.1:3894-8201 GCA_964452305.1 uncultured Candidatus Saccharibacteria bacterium
TGTCATAACTTTTTTGAGCCGATACAGAAATATATTCCAAAAACCAACTATATTTCACAAGAGAAAGAGGGATGCGATCGAATATATCTTCATATACTTTGTGCATATCAACAAAACGAACCCGAGAAAAAATCATATTGTAAAGCTGAGGAAGGTACGGTTCGATTTTTTCATTCTTAAAATCGATAGCAATAACTCCGACTTCTTCGCTATAAATTTTATTTACAATCTCAGATTGAAAATCAATAGAACCAACAGCATCTGCGTCAAGAGAAGAAATAAATTTCATTCCATACCTCGGGTTTCCATTCACTTCTTTTTCAAGCTCTCGCATTTCGTAACCAGTTCCAATTAAAATTGCTTTTTCTTTTTTTGTTTGTTCTACACGAGGATACAAAAATAATCTCCAACACAAGATAAGAAGAAAAGAAACAACAATGTAAATAAAAAGATTCGTTGTTGGAGCAATGCCGAAATATGGAATCAAGTAAAAGAATGCAATTGCAATAAAACTATTTGTTATTTGTGCATTCAAAATCATTCCACTTAATCGAGATTTCAAAATAAGAGTGTGCTTTTCATACAAGCCAGCAATAAAATATACAAAAAGCCATACACAAAAAAGAATAGAAAAAGGAATAAGGTGAATCGAAAGATCAGATTCTGAAGGAATAGAAAAAGAACGGATGGCAAGCATGAGCCAAATTGCAACCGTAAATACCACAACGTCGCCAAAAAACAAAAGGACTGGCTCTCTTTTTTGAGTTATTTGCATATGAGTCATACTATAGAAAAACAAGAATTCCGCAACTTTTCAATGATTGTGTCGAGGGTAAAAGAAGGCTACAATATGCCCTATGCAACCTTGGATTTTATTTGCGATTCTATCCGCCATAAGCGCCTCATTTGTTGCAATCTTTGGCAAAATGGGAATGCAAGGAATTGACTCAACGCTTGGAACTACAATTCGTTCCATAATCATGACTCTTTTTCTTGTTGTAACCACAATTCTTCTTGGGTCATATAAAAGCATTGGGTCCATAGATGGAAGAACCCTTACGTTTATAGCACTCTCCGGAGTTGCTGGTGCACTATCTTGGATATGGTATTTCTTAAGTTTAAAAACTGGACCCGCAGGAGGAGTCGCTGCGCTTGATCGACTTTCCATTGTATTTGTCATCGTGTTTGCCGCCATATTTCTTGGCGAAGCTCTGACTTGGAAAGCAATACTAGGAACAATCATGATTGCAGTCGGGGCAATTCTCATTGCTTTTATATGAAAGACACGTCACACAAAAAAATCTTATTTATCATTACAAAAGGCAACTTAGGAGGAGCTCAGCGATATGTCTATGATATTGCAACAAATCTTCCAGAGGAATACACACCGAAAGTTGCATACGGTGAAGGAAGCGGACTCAAAGAAGCGCTCGCAGAACACCACATAGAGACTCTTCAATTAGACGCAATAAAGCGAGATATCAGCATTCGCCATGAACTCAAATCAATACGAATACTGTGGTCACTCTTTCAAAAAGAAAAACCCAACATTATTCACTTGAATAGCTCGAAAGCAGGACTGCTCGGAGCGTGTGTAGGAAGATTTTATATCGTGCTAAATCAAATACAGAAAAAACCTGTTGATTGCAAAATTATTTTTACCGGACACGGATGGGCTTTTAACGAAGAACGTGGAATAGTGGCTCGAATCGCTATTGCTTTAGGTCATTACATTACCCTCCTTCTTTGTGATCGTGTCATTGCTGTTTCAAAAAATGTTGCCGGAGACATCACTCGTTTTCCTTTTGTTAGAAAGAAAATACACATCATTTATAACGGAATCACTCCACCGCCATACAAAAACAAAGACGAAGCTCGAGCTCTTCTCTCAATTCCACAAGATGCTTTTGTCTTCGGTACTCTTTCAGAACTTCATAAAAATAAAGGACTCGACATTGCCATTCGATCATTCGCATCAATAGCAAAACATTTTCCAAAAGCTCGTTTTGTGATTTTGGGAAGTGGAGAAGAGAAAGATCGACTCGAAGCAATTGCGCATCAATTTGATATTACTGAATCAGTTCAATTCTGCGGATATGTAAAAGATGGAGCGACATTTCTCAAGGCTTTTGATGTATTTACTCTCACTTCAAGAACAGAGGCATTCCCTTACGCAATACTTGAAGCGGGTTTTGCTGGATTACCAGTTATAGCAAGTCGCGTAGGCGGTATACCAGAAATTATTTCACACAAAAGAAACGGGCTTCTTGTTGAACCAAAAAACGTATTTGATATTGAATACAGCATGCACGAATTAGTTCGTGATGAATCTCAACGCACCACACTCGGAAATGCCCTCAAAGAAAAAACTGCAAATACTTTCACGCTAAAGGCAATGATCGAAGAAACACTAAGGGTGTATAGAAACTAGGATACGCCTGGAAGTTCGTTGTATACCGATTCTCTGTGAGCGGCTCTCGCATATCGTTTCATACCCGAGAGTATACCGATGCCTAGAAATTCGGTAAGTAAATGACTTCCTCCATAACTCATAAACGGAATCGTAGTACCTGTTACAGGCAAGAGTCCAATATTCATACCAACGTGAATGGTGATATGCACCATAAACAAAATCGCAAGCCCTAATCCAAAGAGGGTTTCAAAATTACTTGATCCAACCATCGATATTGCAAGAATCCTCCACAGAACTACCGCATATAAAAGCAAGATAAGCATCACTCCAACAAAACCCCATTCTTCCGCAAAGGCTGCGAAAATAAAGTCAGTTTCATACTCAGGTAAAAACTGTAATTTTGATTGAGTTCCATATCCAATCCCTTTTCCAAACAATTCACCGGAACCAACCGCAACAGTTGACTGGAAAGCGTTATACCCCGCTCCCCGAATATCAGCAAGAGGATGAATAAAAGTAATGATTCTTTGCTTTTGATATGGCTGGAATACAAAAAACCACAAAAATCCAAACGCTAAAGCCCCGAGTCCAATCACCATAAATAAATGTTTTTTTGAAATGCCTGATACGAGAACCATACCAAACCACACAGAAAAAAGAATAATTGCTGAACCGAAATCTGGCTGAACCACGACCAAAAGAAACAAAATAAACGCATAGGCTCCTGATACAAGAATGTGTCTAATATGGGCTATCTCGACGTGTCTGCGTGTAAAATACTTCGCAAGAACAAGAATTAATACGAGCTTTATCGGGTCAGAAGGTTGAAAAGAAAATCCGCCAAAATCAAACCAACTTTGCGCTCCTTTTGTGACAGTTCCGAAAGCAAAAAGCAACACAAGCAACCCGCACGATACGATAAATATTGGAACGATAATATTTGTTCTTCGAAGAAATCTCCAGTCAATAAAACTTGCAATAAAGAAAACACAGAGAGAAACGCCAAGCCAGATAATCTGCCTATCGTAAAAATATCTCTCTCCTTCAAATGAATTCATCGTCACCAGTCCTGCAAAAGAAAGAAGGAGAGCGGAGAGAAATAACGGCCAGTCAATAAAGCGAAGACCGAGGCCTTTTTTTAGAGTTTCTAACAATGAATTTGAAATCGTATCTATCACAATCGTGGTGTCACAGCTTCTGGATATACCCGAGGAATTATTTCTATAGAGGCAGGAATTCTTTTACACATTTTTGTAGCAATTTGGTTGTAAATTGTCGTTAATTCTTTTGCGCTTGGCGCTAAGAAAAATTCCGCAGACGATGACGCTGCTTTGCGCAGAAAATCTTGATTCAAGTCACGTCCAAGTCCAATCGTAAACAATGAAACACCTCTCATTTTCGCTTTTGCTACTTCTTCTAAAGCGAACGTTTCTGGATATGTTTCATCCCCTGTTTTTTTTGGTAATGTTGCCACCCCATCAGTGAGCGCTACAATTACTTTTCCTACATTATTTCGTCCTCTTTCAGAAAAAAGCTCATTAAATGCTTTTGTAATTCCATCAGCAAAATTTGTATTTTGCACTGAATCAGTAAGTATTGAAATCGAATCTACTTTTTGAATAAGTGCGTCTTTTTGCGAAGTGAGAGTGCTATCGACGGAAGCTTCATTTCCAAATGATACAACCGTTGCTTGATCGTTTTTCCCTAGTTGATTCACAAAATATACCGCAGCATCTTTCACATCAGTAAGAGGTTGAGGAGGAGTTTTATTTAAAAATTCCATACTTCCTGATCGGTCAATAACGAGAGCCACGTCAACTGGAGATTCGCAAATATCAGCTCGGGTTTCGAAAGGTTCTGGCCACGTAAATACAAGCGGAATTGTCTCTCCTCG
>CAYVKU010000021.1:8219-10624 GCA_964452305.1 uncultured Candidatus Saccharibacteria bacterium
TCGCTCTAGATATTCAACAAATGTACGTGAAGCACCAATTGCATTACCCGCACCATCGGAAATAATTGCAACGAACTCAATATTTCTTAATCTATCGAACCCATTGTTTGAAACACTTGCATCAACTCTTGGCGAAGAATCTGGTCGGACCAGTGCTTTATTCAAAACCGTAATATCAGGCATTGGCGCAGTGTTTCTAGTCCAAGAAAGATTGTCATTAAATCGAAATGTCGCTCGCACAGGGATTCGCTCTCCGGTTTCAATCCTCCCTTCAAATACCGCGAATGCAGAACCTCGCGGAATAAATGTCACTCCACTTCTTTCAGTAATAATTGTTCCTGCGCGATCATACAGAGTAAATGTGTACGGTGCATTAATTACCTCCCCTGCAATGTTTGGATTTTCAAGATATGCAATTGCACTATAGACTCCATCTGACACACGAAATACTCTTGGATCCCATCGTGAAATTGGTTCATCAATTTGCACACTGCAAATCAATCGACATGATCCGCCGCAATCTACCCCTGTCTCATTTCCATTTCGAATCCCATCGAAACACGTCGGCGTTTTGTAAATAAAAATATAAAAAGGAATCACAAAAACAAACATGATTGCGATGACAATCAATGCAAAGTACTGGAGTTTCCTTTTCGTCGCCCAATCAAGATTCATACGAAAATTGTAACAGATAAATGATTATATATGGAGGATTAGAGCAACAAAAAAATCCCAGCTACGGGATTTTTTTGTATTCGATGCACAGTTCTGGCGACTAGCTACTTTCCCCACTGAGTATCATCGCCTCAACAGAGCTTAACTGCCGTGTTCGGAATGAGAACGGGTGTTGCCTCTGCGATAAATCACCAGAACTCTGCATCGAATATGTGTAATCAACTTCCCTGAAGTGGGCCCGATACCTATCGGGCACGTGAGAAAAAACTCACAAAAGAACAAGTGGCGGTGGGTATAGGATTATCCCCATGGCGATGATGGGGCCTATATTTTTTTTTTTTTTTTTCGAAACGTCTTCTGTAAGAAAACCCGCTATCGCTGGGAGGTTTTGGAGGTCTCTCGCGACAGGGATTTACAAACAGTGGCTTGAATACGAATCAAGAACCTTAGACGAACCCACCATGGGTATGAGGGGATTTGAACCCCTAACCTTCGCATGTTTAGCGCGACGCTCTTACCAGTCTTGAGCTACATACCCGTGGAACAAGCGGATACCAGGACTCGAACCTGGAACCAACGGATTAACAATCCGGTGCTCTGCCAATTGAGCTATATCCGCAATCCCACTTCAGGGAAGTTGATTGTATAAAAAGAACATGTGGGATCAAGCCCACAGAACAGGACAAAGCAATTTGATTTTCACATTTCCTAATAAGAATGGGCGGATTAGTACTTCTCGGCTCAACACATTACTGTGCTTATACCTAAAGCCTATCAACGTAATCATCTCTTACGGGCCTCATAACGAATTCTCATCTTGAAGTCGGCTTCCCTCTTAGATGCTTTCAGAGGTTATCCAATCCGAACTTAGCTACAGAGCATTGCCCTTGGCAGGAACAGCTCTCACACCAGAGGTTCGTTCACTCCGGTCCTCTCGTACTAGGAGCAAATCTTCTCAAAATTCCACGCCTGCAGTAGATAGGAGACCAACCTGTCTCACGCTATCTGTTAATCTCTGATTACTCAGAGTGTCGGACTGTGACATATTCTTTTTCAAGAATGCTAACGTTCAGTCTCTACGGGCCAAGGCAGTTGCTAGATACTAGTGACTAGTTTCTAGAAACTACATAATTCCCTCGGCGTTCTCCGTTTTCTAGCTACTAAGTACTAGTAACTAACTACTTGGAATTCGCCGATATAAGTTAGCTTGCCATCTTGTATTTCTACAAGATGCCGCCGTGATATCGCATCTGCGATATGGTTAATTTCGATTTAAACAGTTTTCTTTTTCCTCTGAGGATTCAGACGGTGGGAAAGTCGTGATTATATCTTGCGATACGATACGACTCCCCCACGGTCTGAACCCAGCTCGCGTATCTTTTTAAATGGCGAACAGCCATACCCTTGGGAGCTTCTTCACCCCCAGGATAAGATGAGCCGACATCGAGGTGCCGAACTCCGCCGTCGCTGTGGACGCTTAGGCGGAACTAGCCTGTTATCCCCAGGGTAGCTTTTATCCGATAATCTCCGGCCGCGTCTAATGCGTACCGTCGGTTCACTATGTTCTGCTTTCGCATCTGTTCGGCACGTACGCCTCACAGTTAAGCTCTCTTATGCCATTGCACTATCGGCACGGTTTCCATTCGCGCCTAGGGAACCTTAATAAACTCCTCCGTTACTTTTTAGGCATTATTGTTACCAATTTGTGCTTCATAGAATCAACAGTAGAA
>CAYVKU010000022.1:0-904 GCA_964452305.1 uncultured Candidatus Saccharibacteria bacterium
ATGATCCACGAATACCGAAAGCAAGTGACACATGCGATTATTGCAGTTATGTTACTGCAATAAAATCTGCAGAAGAAGAAGTTGGTAAAAAACAAAAAACTTCTCTTCCAAAAGAATCCGATACACTTTTTGGATAACATGGATGAAAACACTCTCGCATTAAAAAAGATCAGAGATGATGTGCTTCACGACTCGTCACTTCCTTTGTATGCGTACAGAATAGAGTCTCATTACTTTCCTGTAATTGGAGAAGGGAATCATTATGCAAACATTGTCTGTATCGGTGAGGCTCCGGGAAAACAAGAAGCGCTCAGTGGAAAACCTTTTTGTGGAAAAAGCGGAAAAGTACTTGATTTGTTATTTGAGCAATCAGGTATGAGTCGTTCGGATGTATATATTACCAATATTGTAAAAGATAGACCTCCAGAAAATCGCGATCCTACTCCTCATGAAATACAAGCATATTCTCGATTTCTCGATCAGCAACTTTCTATCATAAAACCGAAAGTAATTGTTACGTTAGGGAGATTTTCAATGGATTATATTTTGCGAAAATACGGATGTATTGAAGAGTCTGTGTCAATTGGCGCAGTGCATGGGAAAATATTTAATACGCAAACAGAGCACGGAGCGCTTATTATCATTCCGCTCTATCATCCAGCAGTTGCTGTCTACAACCCTCATATGTTTAAGGAATTATTAAAAGACTTCCAGCAAGTAAAAAAACTAGTATAATCCCCCTATGGAATCCCGAGAGATACGAAAAAGATTTATAGCATTTTTTGAACGAAGAGGGCATGCAGTACTTCCGTCAGCTTCTTTGGTTCCAGAAAATGATCCCTCAGTGCTCTTTACCACCGCAGGAATGCAGCCTCTTGTGCCATTCCTCCTTGGAGAACCTCAT
>CAYVKU010000022.1:1002-3967 GCA_964452305.1 uncultured Candidatus Saccharibacteria bacterium
TGACACGTTTTTTGAAATGATGGGAAATTGGTCACTTGGTGATTATTTCAAAAAAGAAGCGATAACATGGAGCTTCGAACTCCTTACTTCAAAAGAAGAAGGTTTTGGATTAGATCCAAGTCGCCTTTACGTAACGGTGTTTGAAGGAAATGAAGATGCTCCTCGCGATACTGAATCATTCGAGATATGGAAAAGCATCGGAGTACCAGAAAATCGAATATACTTTCTTCCTGCAAAATCAAATTGGTGGAGTGCGGGAGAAAATGGTCCATGCGGACCAGATACAGAAATGTTTTACGATATTACTCAACAAGGACTCGGTGACCTTAGTCACGAAGAATTTTTGAGAGCTGATCAAAATCAAGAAGTGGTTGAAATATGGAATGACGTATTCATGGAATACATGAAGACAGATGGAAAAGTGGTAGGAAAGCTCCCCCTACAAAACGTCGACACAGGATCAGGACTTGAGCGTATTGCAATGGTGCTTCAAAAGAAAGAAAACGTATTCGATACTGATCTTTTTGCGCCTATTATGGATGCGATTCGTCTACATACCGGAGGAAAAGCTCTTCGAGCAGAGAGAATCATTGCCGATCACATGAGAACCTCAGCACTGCTCATCGTAGATGGAGTTCGTCCATCAAATGCTGATCAAGGATATATTCTTCGTCGCCTTATTAGACGCTCAGTGCGTTTTTCTGATGCTGTAGGCATCCCACACAATTCTCTTGGAGCTATCGCAGAACTTGCTGGCGCTTTGTATACAGACGTATATCCAGAAGTTTCTAAAAATCTTTCTGAAATAAAACAAGTGATTGATGCTGAAGAATTAAAATTTAGAAATACCTTAAAAGAAGGGATGAAGCGTTTTGATGCAGTATCAAAATCTAATCGTATTAGCGGAGAAGACGCTTTTATGCTTTTCACTACATACGGATTTCCTATTGAAATGACTGAAGAAATCGCGAAGGAGCGAGGAATTCAGGTTGATAGAGATGTGTTTAATACGAAATTTATCGAACATCAAAATACCTCTCGCGCAGGAGCTTCTCTTAAGTTTAAAGGGGGGTTAGCGGATACTAGTAATGAATCTATTCGATACCACACAGCAACCCATCTTTTACATCAAGCACTTCGCGATGTGCTTGGTAATTCTGTTATGCAAAAAGGAAGCAATATCACATCGGAACGACTTCGATTTGATTTTGCATTCGACCGAAAACTCACTGACGATGAGAAAAAACAAGTTGAGGATATTGTAAATAAACACATTAAAGCATCTCTGCCTGTTCAAAAAGTTACTTTACCAAAAGAAGAAGCGGAAAAGAGTGGAGCCCTTCATTTTTTTGGAGAAAAATATGGTGATACGGTGACAGTGTATTTTATTGGAGAAAATATAGACCAGGCCTATTCAAAAGAATTCTGCGGAGGACCTCACGTGTCAAACACTATTGAGCTCGGACATTTTACGATTCAAAAAGAGGAAGCTGTTTCTGCGGGAGTGCGGAGAATTAAAGCAGTTCTCACCTAACACTTCTTTCTTTTTATCGATATACTGTAATCATGTTGTTTTCAAAAAAAGCACACGATGAGTGTTTTCTTATATGTGATATAGGAAGCGGAAGTGTTGCTCTTGCGCTTGTGAGTGAATCTCAGAAAAGAGAAGTGCTTCTTTTGAAAAGAAGCCGTATTGGTGTACACGAAAACCCTAAACGCAGAAAAGATGATACTGATAGCATTTCTGCATTAAAACAAATGTCAAAAGAGTTCGGTGCTCAATTACATGAACTCCAAAAAACTCGTCCATTTTATATGAAGCGAGCCCATATAGTTTTTTCTTCTCCTTGGTATATCTCAAAAACTATCGCAAAAGAGATAAAAAAAGACCGACCTTTTGTACTCGACAGCCATGTGTTAAGTGAAATTATCGATCAAGAAGAGAAGCATTTTGAACAATTGGTTGCAAGTGACCACGGTGACCGTTATAGCGGAAAAGGTATCCATATGATTGAAAGGGAAGTTATGAGAGTGGCACTTAATGGATACAGCACGACTGATCCATACTTAAAAAAAGCTTCTCGAATTAATTTCTCTCTATACATGGGTATTATCGCTTATGATTTTCTCCTTACCATAGATACTATACTTAGAAATACGTTTCATCTTTCTAAAGTTACCGCTCACACCTTTCCGCTTCTTGCATACAAAGCAATTTCAGAGATATATCCTCACGAAAAACACTTTGTCATTATAGATTTTGGTGCTGAAGCAACGGACGTATCATTTGTAGAAGAGGGGGTAATTATTTCTTCAGAGTCTTTTTCTTTTGGAAGGTCACACATCATTCAAAATATTTCAAAAGATCTCGCAGTTCCAATAGATGTGGCAGAATCCTACATCAAAATGATGAAAGAGGGGGTTCTTGAAACAGAAACAGCTCAAGATGTCACGCATTCGATATCAAAAAGTCTCGTGTTTTGGATTGAACGTTGGAATGATATGTGCCTTAGAAACAATTGTGCAGATATCCAGTCTAAGAAAATCCATATCACCATAAAAAATGATGTCTCTTCGTTTGTGACCGAAGTAATTCAAAAAGAACTCCATTGCGAGGTGTTCGTTCTCTCGAGTGATTCAACGGGTCTAAAGGTAAGTTTCAAAGGTGTACCGTACGATGCGTCAGTTGCTGTGAGTGCTATTGCTTTGTAATCCGTTTACATATGGGTCCTTCGTGTATTAAAATGAATCAAATTTAGTTTCATTTATATACAATGCCTAAAAATATTCTTCAGGATATCGTTCCACCAGAAAAACGTTCGATAAGAAATATTCCAGTCCCTCAAAGAAAAAAAATAGGGCAGATAGAAAAACAACCTGTTTCTATCGATGCTATCAAACCTGCTTCGGCGGATTACGAACCGCGTCATGCCGAGCCGGTATTTGAAGAACATCCTCATCATGA
>CAYVKU010000022.1:3984-8841 GCA_964452305.1 uncultured Candidatus Saccharibacteria bacterium
ATCCAATGCCTCTTCCTAAAATCCCTAAGCCAGAAATTTATTCATACGGTACATACAATAATAGTGGCCGTTCTTATTTCGGATCAAAAAAACTTCTATTTGTAGCATCAATTGCTGCTCTTTTGCTTATCGGAGTAGGTCTTGCTTCCTTGTTCTCGGGAGCGTCAATAACGATTACTCCAGCGAGAGCTGCAATTCAATTAGAAAACAAAGAATACACTGCAACTAAAGGCTCTCAGGAAGGAGAGATGCTCGGGTTTGAAATAGTTACACTTGAAAAAACAGCTCAAACAGAAGTTAATGCAACTGGAGAAGAAAGAGTTGAGCGTAAAGCGAGCGGTACCATTGTTATTTACAATGATTTCGATCAAAACGCTCAAAGATTGATAAAAAATACTCGATTCGAGACTCCGGAAGGACTTATATACAGAATCAATGAATCAATCGTCGTTCCAGGAAAAACAACGAGCGGTCCAGGTCAGGTTGAGGTTGTTGTGTATGCGGACGAGCCGGGAGAGAAATATAATGTTGGAAAGAAAGATTTTACTATCCCTGGATTTAAAGGAGATCCTCGTTATGAAAAAATGTACGCTCGAGGAAAGACAGATATGAGCGGAGGTTTTGTGGGGATAGAAAAGAAAGTATCGGATAACGATAAGGCTCTTGCTCGAAAAAAATTACAAGAAGAACTCACTTTAGTTGCGCAAAAGGAAATATCTGCTCAAATTCCTGATTCATTCGTTTTATTCAAAGACGCATTTAGTATCACCTTTAAGGAGCTTCCGCAGACTGGAAGCGGTGGCAATTCTGTAACTCTTACAGAATCAGCAACAATAGTTGGCATTCTTTTTGATAAACAAAAACTTGCTGGTTTTCTCGCAAATCAAGAGGGAGTTTCTATTGGAAATGACCCAGTAACTATCGAGAATTCTGATGAAATACTGTTTGCCCTCAATAACAAATCTCAATTTGGGGAGTCAACGGAATCAATTACGTTCGCCCTTTCAGGGAATATTAAACTCAAGTCTGTGATTGACTCAAAAGCAATCGCTACTCTTGTTTCAGGTAAGCCAAAGAAAAATCTTGAATCTTTGTTTGGAAGTACTCCATCAATTGAAAAAGCTGAGGCAACCGTTCGTCCTTTTTGGAAAAGAGAATTTCCAAATTCTCCAGAAGAAATTAATGTTCTGATTGAACAATAACTCTTGCTATATTCTTAATATTCACTAATATTGGTAGCCAAGAATGGAAGATAATCAGAAAAAAGAAGAAAAAATTACAGGAATAGTAATAGAAGCTCTCCCTAATATTTTATTTAAAATACAGCCAGAAGGAGAAGGTCCTGAATTTCTCGCATACCTATCTGGGAAAATGAGAATGAACAAAATCAGGGTTCTTGTTGGTGACAAGGTCGAGGTCCAAATCGACCCATACGGAGGCAGAGGGCGCATTACACGCCGTTTATAGTCTTGACAATAAGAGCTTCTCAAACTAGAATACCTCTTTGCGTTTTATCATTATGAAAGTACGAGCATCTGTCAAAAAAATGTGTCCAAAATGCCAAGTAGTCCGAAGAAAGGGCTATGTGTATGTGATATGTAAGGCAAATGCTCGACATAAACAAAGACAAGGCTAAATCTCTATGCGTATACTCGGTATCACAATTCCTGAAGAAAAAAGACTCGAAATCGGACTCACAGCTGTATACGGTATTGGACGTCCCCGAGCTCAAAAAATTCTCTCACTTGCAAATGTTGATTTTGGCTTGAAACCAAAGGATTTAACAGTTGCTCAAGAAAACGAAATCCGAAAACATATCGAGGTTCTAAAACTAGAAGGTGATTTGAAAAGAGAAATTGCTGGAAATATTAAGCGATTAAAAGACATCAAGGCATATAGAGGGACTCGTCACGCTCGAGGTCTACCGTCACGAGGTCAGAGAACAAAAACAAATTCACGTACTCGTCGAGGAAATGTTCGAAAAACAATGGGTACGGGAAGAAAGGTCGCAGACAAGAAATAACGCTTTACAAAGGCTTTAATACGTGATATCAATAATGCGTTTCGTGCCAAATCTCAATTTTACAACACATGGGTAAGAAAAGAATAGTAAAAAAAGCAGGTGAAGAAGGAGCAGAAGGAAAATCTTCTGTGTCTTCTGTCTCAAAAAAACGAGTCGACGTTGGTATCCTTTGCGTTGAATCTACTTATAACAACACTAAAATTGTTCTTACTGACACAAAAGGTAATACTCTCGCTTGGTCTTCTTCTGGATCTCTTGGTTTCAAAGGAGCGAAAAAGGGTACTCCATTTGCTGCCGCAAAGGTAGGAGAAGTGGTAGCTGCAAAAGGTCAAGCAATGGGGATAAAAGAAGTTTCTGTTGTAGTGAAAGGTGTAGGAACTGGCCGTGAATCAGGTATTCGAGGTTTTCTTTCAAAAGGAGTAAATCTTATTTCAGTAAAAGACATGACCCCAGTTCCACACAACGGACCTAAGCCTAAAAAACCAAGAAGAGTATAATATTTATGATAATCGGACCAAAATACAAAATCGCACGAAGACTTGGAGCACCTGTGTTTGAGAAGACACAAGGACCTAAATACGCGCTTTCACAAGCTCGCCGTGAAAAAAGTGGTAAGGGGTTTTCACGACCTAAATCAGAATTCGGCGCTCAGCTTCTTGAAAAACAAAAAGCTCGATATACATACTGTCTTTCAGAAAAACAATTTTCTCGATATGCAAAAGAGGCTCTTGCAAAAAAAGATACTACTGCTGTATCACGTCTATTCCAGACAGTTGAATTAAGAGCAGACAACGCAGTGTACAGAGCAGGACTTGCTGCTACACGTCTCGCAGCACGACAAATGGTTTCTCACGGTCACATTACAGTGAACGGTAAAAAAATCACTATTCCATCTTTCAAACTATCTGTTGGTGATGTAATTGGTATTCGAGAGGGAAGCAAAAACAGCCCTCTATTCCATTCTTTTGAAGAAAGAATCAAAGAACGCACAACTCCTAATTGGATCGAAATAAACGCGAGCGAAAAAACTGCTACTGTCCGAGGAGTTCCCAAGTACGAACCGCACGAGTCGATGTTTGATTTGAATGCAGTGCTTGAATTTTATAGCAGATAAATTTTAATAATTTTACTTCACCACTATGCCTGATCACGCAATCGTTTTGCCATCAAAGCCACGTATCGTATCGGAAGACCAGTTCTCTGGTGTATACGAAATTGACGGGCTTTACCCAGGATACGGACACACTCTCGGAAACTCACTCCGAAGAATAATCATTTCTTCACTTCCAGGTGCAGCAATTACATCTATTAATATCGCAGGTGTAAATCATGAGTTTTCAGTTATTTCTGGAGTAAAAGAAGATGTGATCACTGTTATGTTGAACTTGAAAAAAGTTCGCATTCGAATGCTCACACAAGAACCTCAAACATTGAGACTCAAAGTAAAAGGAGAGAAAGTTGTTACTGCTGCTGATATCGAAAAAAATGGACAAATCGAAATCTTAAACCCGGAACAAGTAATTGCTACTGTCACTGACTCAAAAACTGAGCTTTCTATTGAACTTACAGTTGAGCGAGGAATTGGATATGTACCAAAAGACATGTTGCAAAAAAATCGTGTTGATGTTGGTACTATCGCACTCGATGCTACATTCACTCCAATTCGACGTGCTAGCTACGAAGTGGAGAATATGCGTGTCGGTGATCGAACAGATTTCAACCGCCTTAAACTTCACATTGAAACAGACGGTACTATCACACCTCATGAAGCACTTGAAACTTCAGTCCACATCATGTTGAATCAATTGAAAGCAATTGTCGGCTTCAAAGAAGAGCATGAAGAAGTATCAAATACGCTTACAGAAGGAGAGGGGGATGAAGGAATGCAAGAGCCAGATGCTGAGCTCCTCAAGACTCGCATTGAATCTATTGGCCTTTCTGCTCGAACATTAAACGCTCTCTCAAATGCAAATATCCGAACAGTAGGAGGTCTTGCTCGAAAAAAAGAAAAAGATCTTCTTGAAATTGACGGACTCGGATCGAAAGGGATTACAGAAATTAAAGATGTTCTTGCTGAACACGGAATCACACTAAAGTAATATCATGCGACACCATAATGCAAACAGAAAATTTGGAAGAAAGAAAAACCAGAGAAATGCACTTCTCAAGGCACTTTCTGTTGCATTGGTAACAAGTGAAAAAATTCAAACACCCGAAGCGAAGGCAAAAGAGCTTCGTCCACACTTTGAAAAACTTGTAACTCACGCAAAAAAAGGTACGCTTGCTTCATACCGAATTCTTATCGGTTCTGTTGGCCCAAAAGCAGCGAAAAAACTTATGACTGAAATCGGACCACGTTTTAAAGAAAGAAAAGGGGGCTATACTCGAATCACTAAAATTGGCTTTAGAGCAAGCGATGCGAGTGCGCAAGCAATAATTGAGTTGATGTAATACCATGAAAAAACACACGATAGATGCAAAAGGAATGAAGCTTGGACGAGTCGCGAGTGAAGCGGCACGTCTTCTCATGGGAAAGGACAACACTGATTTTGTAAGAAACAGCGCTCCTTCAGTTGTTGTTGAAATTGCAAACGCAAAAGCTATCGATCTTTCTGAGAAAAAACTTGGAACAAAAGAATATGTTCACTACTCAGGATTTCCAGGAGGTCTTCGTACCGAAACTCTCGATCAAGCTCTCACAAAGAAAGGAATTCGAGAAGTACTTCGTAAAACAATTTTCGGCATGCTTCCGAAAAACAAATTACGTTCAGTGATGATCAAAAATCTTATTGTGAATGAATAATTATATGGAAGAAAAAGATACAAAAGGATAT
>CAYVKU010000023.1:0-8318 GCA_964452305.1 uncultured Candidatus Saccharibacteria bacterium
AACGAAATACGAATTTACATGCATGGAAATCATTTGTTGCCAAAACAAAAACTTTGAAAAAAGAAGTGAACATTGCAGTGGTAGGAAAGTACTTCGACTCAGGAGATTACGTGCTTTCTGATGTATATATTTCAGTTTTGGAAGCAATAAAATTTTCAGCATATGCCGAAAAAGTAAAACCAATACTTACATACATAAATGCAAAAGATTTTGAGTCAAAAAAAATATCACTTTCTGAATTAAAAAAATATGATGGAGTCTTGGTTCCAGGAGGGTTTGGAGAAAGCGGGGTAGAGGGGATTATTTCTGCAATTTCATATGCTCGCAAAAACAAGATTCCTTATTTTGGTCTATGTTACGGCATGCAACTTGCGGTAATTGAATATGCAAGAAATGTGTGTGGATTAAAAGACGCCCATACGACTGAAGTGAGAGAGCGTATCCGCTATCCTGTTATTGATATCATGCACGAACAAAAAGATTATGTTCGTGAGGGAAATTTTGGAGCGACTATGCGTCTTGGTAGTTATAAAGCAAACATACAGAAACAGACCCACGCATATGATGCGTATAAGAAAGACGTTATCTCAGAGCGACATCGACATCGATATGAGGTGAATCCTGATTACGTTTCACTATTAGAGCAGAAAGGAATGGTATTTTCTGGAAAATCGTTAGATGGGGTTTTGTGTGAAATAGCTGAGCTTCCAAAAGAAAAGCATCCTTTTTTTGTTGGCACACAATTTCATCCAGAATTCACAGCGCGTCCACTCCGACCTCATCCACTCTTTACCGCTTTTATTCGAGCAGCAAAGAAGTCGTACAAATAAAAACCGTTGCCCTCAAAGAGAGCAACGGTTGGAAAACGGAAAGACTACCGAGTGCTTGGTGCTACCACAAACACAACTTCACCGCACACCCCCGGAGCTCGTTTGCCTTCTGGTGCGCACCCAAAAGACTCTCTTCGCGTTAAGAAGCCCATTCTTCCAGAGCTTCGCCGGTCTGGGTTTCTCAACCCTCTCGTCACAGCATCGTGACTTTCATCTTTCCGTTTTCCAAGAACAACTACTTTTATGGTATCGCTCTTCTTTTTAGAGTCAATCGTTTTTCATAAAAAACATCTCAGCGAAATTTCACTGAGATGTTTTGTCTATGCAACTGCTCGATCTACAGCTTCTTCGAGCGTTTTCCCAAAAAACAATTTGTCTTTTGTTTTGCTTGGTTCGCTGTAAGGTAAAAGATCAATGCCACCCGTTTGATCGCCCGGAAGCCTGATTAAGTAGGGGCTTGCACAGTTCGGGTTGTGCTGGAGTACGTACGTCTTGTTTTCGAGTTTCTTTAGTGCGGACATGGATAGCTCCGGAAATGGGTTTGGTATTCTGTTCTGAACCCACTGTAACAATTAACGATACAGATGACCATATCGCCAAAGATTTGATGTATCTTTACTTAATCTTTTTATTGTGATATAATTATAAAAGAATTGTTTATCCTTTTCTCCAAAAAAGAGGGCGTATGCTTAAAAGATTTTTGAACAAAGAAAGTCACGAGATTATGATGATTGTGATCTCATGGCTTTCAAGCTTCGCGATACTACTTAAGGCAGTGAAGATGACCTCGAAATCTGTCCCAGAGAACCCGCCCTTTCAAGCGGATTTGATGATTGTATTGGCGTTTTGTATTGCAATTGTTTCAGGTAGCGAAACGGTACACATGTTTAAGCGTTGGAGAAAGTGGAAAAGCGCGTCAGAATAATGACGCGCTTTTGTTTTAGAAAAAATAAGTGATGGTGAAAAAACAACTAAGTTTTTGGATTTTAATAATAGTTCCTTTCTTTTTCGTTTTCTGGTAGGGCAAGATCAATAAAAGTAAACGCAACCCCTAATTTTTTCATTTCTGTGACTGGATCTTCGACTCTTTCAGCCATTACCGGCTTGGTTGGTTTCTCTGTGATAACTTCTAAATTACCCAAGCCTTCTTTGTGTAAAAATATATCTCTATCAAAGTGATAGAGATATCCGCCATTTCCATACAAAATTTTCAAACTCTCTTCTAACGAATTGAAACCAAAAATTTGCACCTCATGAGTGTTGTCGTACAAACTAACTCCGATATTGTAGTGAGCGGTTTTCCCATCAATGGTAAAAGGTGCGGATTTGTATGTATAAGCAAGACCGATCCATTTGTGCGGGGTGGCATGGAAAGATTCCTGATCGAAGATAGTATCATACGATTCGGTTTCTTCATTCCACCTTTTGCGAATGTTTCTTTTTGGATTGGCGTGTTCGGAATCAAATTCTCGAGGTGATCCGTGATATACAAACATGTCGTCGGAATTTCCCATGTTTCTTGAGGTGAGTTAGTTTTCGAATTCTTTTAATAATTTAAGATATGCTTCCTGTCTATCTTTCTTCACCCAATTCTCAGATAATTCACTTATGTTGCCATTTTTTACAACAGTTCTACAAGGTGCACAATAAAATTTTTCTGGAGTTGCAATAAAAATCCATGGAGATTCCCAACGCTTTAAGAGTTTCTCGCAATTATTTTTTACTTCATCAAGATTAAAATTCTTTTGATATTTGACCTCTACCAGATAAATTTTAGTTTTATCTTCAGAAATCAGTGCAAAATCTGGAGCTTCGGAAATATTATCAATGACTTTGGGCACTTCTGATATGTGTCTATATTGAGCCAAGGTTGGAGTAGTGTGTTCGTAGCCAAAAGGAATGATCGTGTAGCGTTCTTCCTCTCTGATCATTTGCTCAAAAATAACTTCTGTTATTCTGCCTTTAATTAATTTTCTTGAAAAATCAATGTTCATGTATTAATTCTAGCATCTTGATACGCGCAGTGTTTACATATACAAACACATCCTTTCTCTGCGCCAACCTTTGAAATAGTCGGCCAACCTATTTTCTTAATCACACTTAAGCCAGAGAGTATTTTCTTCATCCACCCCCACACCCCACTCTTGTCCTTCTTTAACACGCCTACGCATTTCCTGATCAGTTTCAAACCTTATTCCCAACTCCAGCGCAATTTCCAGAAACTGAATTTGTGGGTCCTTTCCTTTTTCCATATGCTATTTACTTAATTTTCTCAATATTAACTCTGGTTTGCCCGCATTTTGCTCTTCACCAAATTCAATATTGAGAGTTTTAAGGAAGCGCCTAATTTCTTCCTTTGTTTCAGCTACTTTGTCATTCGAAACCTGAGCAAGCTTCTCAACTTCAAGGAACAGTCCGAGACTCTTCACATCCTCGAGTACGATCTCATAATCCGGGGTCATGTAGGTGTACTTTGTATTATCAATTCTCACCAGTTCTTCGAATCCAAGATGTCGATTTATCTCAAGCGCAGTTGTAAAATCTCCAATTTCGGTCTCATGTTCATCAGAATGCGACCATTGCCCATTCTCAAAATGATCTATTTTATAAGCAATGGTTGCCTTACCATCTTTTAATCTAACTCTGTAGCAATTATTGAGTCGACCATCAAGCTCCGGTTGAAGTGCTTTGTGTTGTGGACTCGTCAAATAAACGTCGATCACTTCTTTTGCTCCTAGAAATTCAAACTGTTCTAAAGCCTTTTGAGCTATTTTTTTATCGCTTTTAACTTCAATTAAAATCTCAATTTCTTTCATGGTGGGATTATATCGCTGGCACCAACAATACCACTCTATGCAGAGCCTGAAAAGAAATGCGCAGACGCGTCTTGAGCGTGATAACCTCGCTCAAATTTGCTGCGGGACTAGGGATCTCTCTCCTCACAGGAGCAGTACAGGTTTTCTATTTTCTCAAATCAAAGATTTTCGAAAATATAGAAGAACCTCTTCTCGCCCTAGACGTAAGTAAAATTGTTCACTTACTTCCCGCAGCTTTACGCTGCGCTTCAAGCTGCGGGACTAGGGCTCGAACCTAGATTAGATGATTCAGAGTCATCTGTCCTACCATTAGACGATCCCGCAAGAATAGCTTATAGGTACTAGCTTCTAGTTTGTAGAAAAAATAAACACAAAGGGAAAATCTTCTATTTAGAGACTAATATCTAGAACCTATTTCTGAAACCATACCAGAAAAGGGTATTATTTCAAGAAAATGAAAACAGAATTCTATACAGCAAAAGACGCATCGCGACATTTGCGCAAGTACGCAAATACAGAAAAAGCCAAAGGATATCAGCGGTTTTTTAAAACAGGAAAAGGTCAGTATGGGGAAGGGGATGTGTTTATAGGAGTTACGGTTCCTGCAGTGAACGTTGTAAGTAAGAAGTACAAAACCCTCCCTCTTTCTGAAGTTTCAGCTCTGATTTCGTCTCGGATTCATGAAGAAAGGCTTTTGGGGTTGAAGATCCTCGTACTTCAGTTTGTTCATGCGTCTGAAAAGGAACGTGCTCGTATATATCGATTCTACATAAACCATTTCCCTTATATTAATAATTGGGATCTTGTGGATGTATCGGCGTACCATATTATCGGTGCATATCTTTTGGATAAAAAACGAAATGATATATATCGGTTTGCTCAATCAAAAAATCTTTGGATAAAGAGGACGGCGATTGTCTCTACTTTTGCCTTTATTCGTAATGGTGAGACAGAAGACACGTTTCGTATTTCAGAAATGTTATTAAAAGATACGCACGATTTAATTCATAAAGCATGTGGGTGGATGCTTCGTGAGGCGGGGAAAAGGAATATCCAAGCATTGCGAGAGTTTCTTGATAGGCACGCATCAAATATGCCGCGAACGATGCTTCGTTATGCAATTGAAAAAATGGTTTTACAAGAAAGAAAAAACTATTTATCAATGAAGTAAAAAGGACACAAAATCGTTTTTTTGTACAGGTAAAGGAGGGTGGGTAATTTGCTATACTGTACATATGAATACATTAGGCACAAAACAAATCCTCGGCATGATTGTCGCGGTAATCGTTATTGGAGGGGGAGTGTATATGGGTATGCAAGGCAGCAGCAAAAGCCCTGTTCTCGATACGCCGAAGACGCTTTCGACGGAAGGAACTATTCAAGGATCAATGGGAGATTTGGTAGCTCTTGGAGTATCGCTTAAATGTTCTTTTACACACACTACAGATCTCTCTAGTTCTTCAGGTGATGTGTATGTGGCAGATGGAAAAGTTCGTGGAAATTTTAAAGTGACATCTACGCCACTTGGCAATCAATCTTTTGATGCGTATATGATTGCTGACGGAAAAGAGTCGTATGTATGGTCATCATTTATGCCACAAGGATATAAAACAATCATTACAGAGCCAAATGGAGGAGAGTCAAATGCGGGGCAAGATGGATTAGATTACAATCAGACTCTTGATTACACCTGTACTCCGTGGGAAAAGGACGTTTCATTCTTTGTTCCTCCAGCAGATGTAACATTTGTTGATGCTCCGACCGCTTCAACGCAATAATGTTCTCATGAAAAAAATCAAAGGATATATTTTCATACTCATTCTTCTACCTGTTGTATCAATTGCAGCAACAGTTGGCGTTGGTGAAAATTATTCTTTGAGAAAAGGAGAAATAGTCTCATCAAATCTTTATGCAGTGGGCGCTAACACTACGGTTGCAGGAGAAGTAACGGGCGATGTGTTCGCCGGAGGACTTAATGTCTTTGTGGGAGGGTCATCAATTGGCGAAGATGTTCTTGTGCTTGCTGACACTACTCATTTAGTAAGTAATGTTGGAGGAGATGTAAAAGTCGCGGCTCGCCGCGCATATCTTGGAGGGGAAATAAATGGTGATGCAGCAATTGCTGCGCTGTCAGTCGAAATCCTTCCTCAAGCAAGGATTTCAGGTGATCTTATTGTAGCTGGAGGTGTAGTGAGTGTTCAGGGTGAAATTTCTGGCAATGCACGAATTGCAGGAGGAAAGGTGTTTATTAATGAGCGAATTCAAGGTGATGCACATATCGTGTCAGACTCTCTCGCTCTAGGTCCAAATGCGTCAATAGAAGGATCTCTCTTTTACTCTGGTTCAGAACCTGCATTTCTTGAGGGAGGAGCAACTATTGTGGGAGAGACCCAGTTTAGTCAGATACAAACTCGTACTCGAGCAGAAAGATTCGTGCCAACCATATGGGGTACGTGGATTATTATTCGATTTGCAATCCTTCTTCTATTCGCCCTTGCTGCTCATGGAATATTAAGAGCAATTTCTACTCGATTCGTGAATGTCTCAATTCACGATCCTTGGTGGAGTATGCTTCGTGGATTTCTCGTGATTCTTGCTGTTCCTGTTGCTGCAGTAATTGGAGTCCTTACATTCATCGGTATTCCATTTTCACTTTTTGCACTCTCACTGTACGGTATTATCGTCATTCTTTCCGCGGTGTATTCACCGATTATTCTCGGGTCATTACTTTTTATGCTTATGCATAGAACAAAAGAAATTGTTGTCTCGTGGAAAACGATTGTTCTCGGTGTTGTTGCATCAACTCTTCTTGGATTTATTCCGTATCTTGGAGGATTGCTGTGGTACCTTCTTCTCCTTATTGCGCTTGGGTCAATTTATCAAGTGATTTTTGATAAATTTAGAGAGGTTCGATAAAAAATCCTGCGTTATACTATACTGATATGAAAAAGAACATTATTGTAGTTGGTTCCATTCTTTTGGTTTTATTACTGGTGTTAGTATTTTGGTGGAAACCTCATACTGCTCAAGCTCCCATTCCGGTATCAATCGATGAAATTTCTTATGTGAATGCAAGTGAAGACGATATTGTGGTGAGCAGTCCGTATCCATCCCAAACCGTTTCTCAAAATATTACTGTCACAGGAAAAGCTCGAGGTCCGTGGTACTTCGAGGCATCGTTTCCTCTTGAGGTAAGAGACATGGAGGGAAATATCTTGGGGCAAGGTTATACGCAAGCAATTGGAGATTGGATGACTACCGAATTTGTGCCGTTTTCAGGACAGGTATCTTTGAAGGGAAATCTTCCTCAATCAGGCGTGCTAATTATTCGCAATGCAAATCCCTCTGGAGACTCTGAACGAGACAAGAGTGTAGAAATCCCTGTTCAGTTTGAAAAATAGTGTCGTGATATACTAGATGTATGACTGAAATTGCGAAGGCTGATATTTTCTTTGTGGTGACGACAATTGCAGTGGTAGCAATTGCAGTTGGGGTTGTTGTGGCGCTTGTTTATGTGATTCGTATTTTACGTGATGCAAATGCCGTATCAAAACGAGCGCGAAAAGAAGGTGAGGCAATTATCGATGATGTGTCAGTCGTTCGAGGTTCGATTGTAAAATTATTTACTGGTTCACGATCAAAAAAGAAATAAGATGAAAGGACAGAAAACAAAGAAAGAAACAAAAGGAAAAGCACAAGGAGGAAACGTTGCTCTTGGAATTGGAGCGATTGCAGCTCTTGCAGGGGCATATTTTCTTTACGGAAGTGCAGATGCACCAAAAAATCGAAAAAAAATAAAAGGATGGATGCTTAAAGCAAAAGGAGAAGTGCTAGAAAAACTTGAAAAAGTAACTCATGCGACAGAAGATCAGTATGCAACGATTGTAGATACTGTTTTGAAAAAATATGGAGCAGTTAAATCAATTGATACCACAGAAGTTGATGCTCTTGGAAAAGATTTAAAAAAACACTGGAAGAACTTTCAAAAAGAGTTGAAAAAAGTAAAAAAAGCATAACTATCAAAGAGGCGCGAGAGCGCCTCTTTCGTAACCATGATTGATCGAACTAGATTATTAAATAATAAACCTGAAGGGGAAGGGGCGGTGGTGTATTGGATGTCTCGTGACCAGCGAGTGTTTTCAAATAGAGCCCTTTCTTTTGCCCAACAAAAAGCATTAACGCTCGGCGTTCCTCTTCGGGTGGTGTTTACTCTTTCTCCAACCTTTTTAGGGGCTACACGTAGGCAGTATGATTTTATGTTAAAAGGTTTGAAGGTTGTTGAAACTCAATTGAAGAAACATGCGATTTCTCTCGAAGTGCTACTTGGAGATCCTGCAGAAACAATGAAAAAATTTGTTTTGGAAGAATCAATTTCTGTTTTGTGTACTGACTTTTCTCCACTTTCTTTGCATCGAACGTGGCGAAATCAAATAGCGGATATTGCACCAATATCAATGATTGAGATTGATGCTCATAATATCGTTCCTCCTTGGATAGCGTCACCAAAAAAAGAATTTGCCGCATATACATTTCGCCCAAAAATATACGCTTGTATAAAAGATGCATTTGATGATTTTCCTTTAGTGGTTAACCATCCATATGCACATAGCGCACCTTCGCTCTTTCCCTACACGACGCTCTTCCGATCTGAAGAGCGTCGTGTAGGGAAAGA
>CAYVKU010000024.1:0-8015 GCA_964452305.1 uncultured Candidatus Saccharibacteria bacterium
GCTTTTAGCCTTGCGAGGTAATTATTCCTCCAATCTGCTACGTATCAATACAGGTCGAAATTATACAAGAAAAGCTTCAATATGCAAGTTATATAAAATGAAATTCTTCAAACACTTTTTGATAAAGACCAATTACCCTCCTTGCTTCCCTTTCTGAAATAAAATAATCCGTTCCTTGATGAGCGACCATATTTCTTACTTTATGGGCTTCCCATGCCATTTCAATAGTAAGAAAATCACTCGGTTCAACTTTTTTTAATTTATCAGCAACGGTTTCTCCTCGATACCCTATCCTATCAAGCAAATCAGAAAGCATAATATCTGCCTCAATGATTGCGAATTTCCAATCATTTTGATTTTCTGAATTAAGATGCTGAAGCACTCTCTCCCAACGTTTATTTTTTTGCACATCCTCTTGAGAAGAACCGTTACCTGGAATCACTGGATCAAACATTGCCTTATAAGCTTCTGCAATTTTCCCCGCCTGATAAGTACTCCAGTAAATTCCAGCAAACGCAAACGCACTCACCACAAGCGCAAATAAACGAATGAATGGCAAAACAAAGTTTGTCCAAAAACTTTTTATCACTCCAAAAATTGGGTGCGTTCCAACGTCTTCTGCGATACGAATTGTGGAAAGAACATCAATGAGTCGAGAAAGAATAAGAAGGAGCACGACAATACCAATCAGCGTGTATGTCGCATCTTCGACTGAAATTAATGGCCCTGATGGTGGTTTTTTATCGTCTTTTTTATCCCCTGCCATGAGTATATGTTTCTATAAGAGCGCCTATTTCAAAAAGCATTTCTTCTTCGTACTCTCTTCCGATACATTGTACACCCAATGGAAGACCTTCTGCTGTTTTTCCACTTGGAATAGAAAGTGCTGGGTGTCCGGTAATATTTGCAGGGACTGTAAATATATCCGCGAGATACATTTCTAATGGATTATTTGATTTTTCACCAATGCGAAACGCGGGTGTTGGCGCTGTTGGAGTAAGAATTACATCAACATCTTGAAGTACAGTATTAAAATCTTTACGAAGACCTTCACGAAGAGCTGTTGCTTTTCCATAATAAGCATCATAGTATCCGGACGAAAGAACGTATGTTCCCAACAAAATTCTTCTTCGGACCTCTTTACCAAGTCCTGACCCGCGCGTATTCATATACTGATCGAGAAGATTGTCTCCTTCAGCACAGATACCAAATTTCACACCGTCATATCGAGCTAGATTTGAAGAAACTTCTGCAAACATTACAACGTAATACGCAGGAAGAGCTTGACTCAAGCGATCCAAATCAACATCCACAATTTCGTATCCATCTTTTTCTAATCGAACCAACGTTTCATTAAAATTTGAAAGCACCCCTTCATCAATTCCTCCTTTTGAAAGAAGACTTTTAGGGACTCCGATTTTTTTATGCCTGTTAATTGAAATAGACTCTGGATAATATGACGTGCTGTCCATTGAGTCCTTTCCTTTCATTGCATCGAATAAGATTTTTGCATCGGCAACAGTTTTTGTGATAGGGCCCGCTTGATCAAGTGATGACCCCATTGCGATAAGCCCATATCGAGATACCGCCCCATAAGTAGGCTTCAAACCCACACAACCACAAAAACTTGCTGGCTGTCTTACTGAACCTCCCGTGTCAGTTCCTAAAGCAGCACATGCTCCGTTCATAGAAACAGCAGCTGCAGATCCACCGGACGATCCCCCTGGCACGCGAGTAGTATCGATTGGGTTTTTTGTAACTCCATACGCAGAGTTTTCTGTTGACCCACCCATCGCAAATTCATCCATGTTTGTTCTTCCAATAAAAATTGGATCATGAACTTTCAATTTTTTGATTACCGTTGCATCGTATGGAGAAACAAATCCTTCAAGAATATTTGAAGCCGCACTCGCTCGTCTTCCTTCAATTAAAATATTATCTTTAACCGCAATAGGAATCCCTGTAAGCAAAGTTGCGGTTTTATCTTCAAATCGTTTTTGCGCACGATTAATGTCATCCTCAAGTCCCTCGAACACTTCTAGATATGCATGAATATCACCGTCTTTTTCTTGAATCACCGAAAGATAAGCTTCCACACAATCACGTACACGTATTGTCCCGCGAGAAAGCGCATCGTGAGTCTCTTGTATAGAAAGCGAAACAATATCTTTTTGTGTCATGTAAGTATTTTTTTCACTTGAATATACCCTTCTTTTGTATGAGGAGCTTCACGCAATATTGCATCCGTGTACATACCTTTCTCGTGAGGATTATTATCCTCTCGAACCACATTAAACACACGAGGTAGATCACCTTTTTCTTTAGAAACAGCATTTGCTTCGATATGACTCACGTATTCAAGTATTGAATCTATCTCTTTTGCAAAACTCTCTTTTTCTTCTTCAGAGATTGCGATTCTCGAGAGAAGTGCGAGCTTTTCAATCTCTTGTTTTGAAATCATAGACCCATACTAACACAAGGTATCTAGCGCTTTCCAATAAGGGCAAGGAAGGCCTCTTCATTCAACGTCGGGACACCTAAACGCATTGCTTCTTCGTATTTCTCTCCAGGATCAGCTCCTACAACCACATAATGAGTTTTTGAAGAAACAGATGACGAGACTTTTCCTCCTTCTTTTTTAACTCGTTCCTTTGCATCGTCTCGTGATAGTGATTGGAGAGAACCGGTAAATACAAATGTCTTCCCTGAAAATAATCCACCTTTTTCTTCCTCCACATACTGCAAGACGGTAACGTGACTTACAAGTGAATTAACCAGTTTTGCATGAATAGGATTATGAAACCATTCGGTAATTGAGCTTGCGACAATGGGACCAACTCCTTCTATCGATTCGAAATCCTCTTTTGTTCCCGAACGAACGTTTTCTAATGTTTTCATCTCACGTGCAATATCGTAAGCTGTTTCTTCACCAACATGATCAATCGATAACGCATACAAAAATCGAGGAAGTGTAATTGTTTTTGCTGACTCAATAGCACTCAAAAGATTTAGCGCAGATTTTTCGCCAAACCCAGGAAGATCGATGATATCTCCTTTCGTTATTGTAAATATATCGTCTAATGACGAAATAATATTTTCATCCATAAACTGAGCGATGAGTTGTTTTCCGAATCCATCAATATTAAAAGCTTTTTTTGAAACCGCATGTTCCAGTATTCTTCTTTGTTGATGCGCCGAATTTCTCACAACACATCGATACGCGGCTTGTCCTGGAATACGTTCAATCGATCCATCACCACCGCACTCGGCAACCTTCTTTGGAAATATATATGGTTTTTCATTGCCCGTTCTTAATTCAAACAACACACGGACAATGTCAGGAATCACATCTCCCGCTTTTTGAATAACGACAGTATCACCAACCCTCACATCAAGTCTCTTGATTTCATCTTCATTATGAAGTGTTGCTCGCGAAACAACAGAACCATCGACTAACACAGGTCGAAGTTTAGCAACAGGCGTAAGCACACCCGTTCTACCCACCTGAAGTACGATATCTTCAACGACCGTAGTAACTTGAACGGCTGGAAATTTATAAGCAATTGCATATCGAGGAGCTTTTGCAGTATACCCAAGAGCTTCCTGAATAATGATCTGATCGACTTTTATTGCGAGGCCATCGATGCCATACGCCAAATCTTGTTTTTTAGGCAACCAATGACGGTAATACTCGATTACTGCATCAATATTTTCACAGACTGAATAAGTATCATTGACTGAAAATCCGAGCTCGTTTAAAAGATGAAGTTCTTCATGCTGCGATCGAGGAAACGTGATTTCTTCGTCATAAAAATGCATTGAATCGATATCGTAAGCAAACATTCTTAAATTTCTTTTACTTACAATTTTTGGATCCAGCTGACGAAGACTTCCCGCAGCAGCATTTCGCGCATTCGCAAAAACTGGTTCGTGGTTCTTTTTTCTCTCTTCGTTGATTCTTTCGAGCTCCTTATGAGGAAGCCACGCTTCGCCAACAACAGTGATATCAACTTGTTTTTTTAACACAAGAGGAATATCTTTTATTGTTTTTAAATTCTCAGTAATATTTTCACCCACCTTGCCGTCTCCTCTGGTAGCACCCTGTACGAACTTACCTTTTTTATAAGTTAAAATTACTTTTAAACCATCAATTTTGTGCTCAACACAATATCGAATATCACCCTGTTGCATTCCATTCTCTCTTCCCATTCGCGAAGTTCATCATCATCAAACACATTATCAAAAGACCACTGTCTTCTTTCATGTTCTATTTTTTGAAATCCATCAATAGGATCTCCCCCCACCCTCTCAGTTGGGGTGTCTTCTGTTTTGAGCGATGGGTACGTTTCTTCTAACGAAGAAAGTTCTCGAATAAGCGAATCGTAGGCTTCGTCTGAAATTTCTGGACTATCTTTTTCATGATAGAGCTTTCTGTGGTGCTCAACGAGTTCTCTTAGTTTTTTTGCTCGGACTTCTGCATCCTTTGGAATACCTGCCATGCCTTAATACTACACAAAAACACACCACTTAGTAGTTGACGAGAATTGCACGTTCTACCCTTCTATTATTAGTTGAACTACATGAATTATATCCTCGAGATTCGATACGAGTAGTAGGTTGCGGACCATTGTAACCCTTAGAAACGGTGATTGCGACACAATACGAATCAGGAGCAAAATTATAGGTAAAAGTAGAAGTCCCAACCCCACCAACACCAATCACTTTGGTTGCCAAAACCGCTTGTCCATTACAATTTACTGTTTGCGAGCCTGTGGATGTTGCAAATGCACTTACGCCAGGGTTGGTTGGATTTTTTAAATCCCAATATAGTGCACATTCAATACCGCTATCTGCTGCGTAAAACGCAGCCTGAGAGTCTCTTCCAGCAGATGAGATGCCAATTTGTCGGATTGCAAGATTTAAAACAGCAAAGGAAACCAGAATCAAAGCAGCGGTTACTGTTACCGCGATGTAAATTGCTATTCCTTTGTGATTTGATTCGTTATGCATGTTACTGCCAGTTTAATATAGATTCTTTTACTACAAACGAGCGGGTCAAAATTCCTTTAGTCCATGTCATTCGCACAGTTACAAGAATCTCGTTTGCATTAATATTGGTAAGACTTATTTCCCTTACAAAGTTTGTTGGAGTCCACGTTGCGTCGTATCCATACATCCCATACGTTGAAGACACGGCGTTTGTATTCTGACGAATTGCCTGGCAACTTCCTTGCCCTGAAGGACATGAAGTGAATGTTCTTGTTGGAGCATCAAAGGTGCATGACTTTCCAAAATAACAAGGATCTGACGCGCTTGCGCTATATCCTGTGAGCCAGTTAGTACGCAGCAAACCATTCTCGTCGCGCATATTACGAACTGCCTCAACTGCTTCTTGAGCCAAGAAAAACGCTTTTACTTGATCACGCGATTCAATTGCACTTGACAGACCACTTTGCACAGCAGTAAACGTTGCAGTGATCGCAACAATCAAAATACTGATACCCACCATAGTTTCGATAAGCGTAAAACCTCGTTGTTGTTTCGTGTTATTCGTCATGGCGTTAATTCAAGCGCTCTTTGAGAAAGCATTGTCTGTAAAGTAAAACGAGATTGAAGAGTTGGTTTTGTACCAGCATATCCTCGGACAGTAATCAACACTCTTGGCTGTATGTTATCTCCAGTAGCAGCTCCAAACACGTAAAACTTCATATCCTCAACCGTAACTTCTGGTGAAGTTACTCCTACATAGGTCGCACCGTTATCAACAGATCTTTGAATCTGATTTCCATTTAATCGATAGATAGTATTTACCCCATCACTCGTTACAAAAGTAAGGGCATTTCCAGGCGGAGACCCTCCTCCTGTACAATTTTGAGGAGTCCACGTTTGCCCAGTTGCAATTCCACAATAATATTCCCTTCCGAACTTAATATCTCGAGACATAATTTCAAAAGTAAAATTAAGATTCGTCATCACTGATTTAAGCGCTCTCGCTTTTCTTCCAGCATCAAGGATACTGATTACTGACCCGAGACTAATCGTCACCACAACCATAAACACTGAAAGCGCGACAAGAAGCTCAACTAACGTAAAACCTTTTTCATTTTTTTGAAATTTCGTTTTCATTATTGAATAGAAACCTGACCAGTACTATACACATAGACACTTATTGTTCGATTTTTTGGGGAACGCAACTCAATTCTTACACCTCTATGATTTGGGTACGTAACTTGTCCTCCTGATCCATTATAAAATATGATTTTTGCATTTGGATTTGGACGAAGGAATGTCACATCAAACCGACCGAGTGTTGGTGCGCACACTTCTGAGCCTGTTGATTGGATAACGCATATATTTGAAATAATATTCCCTCTCTGAAGCCTCACTCTGGAGAGACATTCTGTTGTTCCATCAGCCACGCATGTGGTAGGGGTATTGTAAACACCGTTTAATGGATTCCTATCGGCAAAATAAATAAATGAGTTGTTGCTTGATCCAGCATTATTAAGGTTAAAGCTTGCTCCGTACGCAATATAAAATTCATTTGAGGTTGGAACAAATTCTCTCACGCTAATTCCATACACTTGAGCTTCACGTATTTGAAGCTCTATTTCATTTGCAGTATTCGTAAGTGAGATATTATCCGCAAAATCACTCTGATTAAAGACAACAACTGCGGTAATCAGCGCGATAATACTTATTACCATCAGCAATTCAATAAGAGTAAACCCTTTTTTTTGTGGCTTGGTAATCAAAGGAAATATGTTATGTGGAAAATATCGAGTGAAAAAAGCCATGAGAGCATTGTTCCGATCACCAAAAATGGAGCGAAAGGAACTTCACTCTTCATTGTAATGGGTTTCCATGTGAGTCTCAAATGCGTTGTACCCACTGATACTCGACTCATATACATTCGAGCTACTGAATATAATGCTCCTATCCAAAACGCACACGCAAGCGCAGAGAGTCCTTGTGAAATTCCAAGAAATATCCCCATGCCGAATGCAAATTCCACATCACCAAATCCCATCCACTTACCCTTTGAAACAAACCAAAGAAAACCCAGAAAAAGTGGCAGCGCAAGAAAACCATAAAACGCATGAGCGAGCAAACGCATATCTTTATCTGCAGTAATCCAAACATATAGTACGGAAAGAAGAGCAAAAGAGATCGATGTCCAGAGTGGAATAACAGTATGTTTTATATCGTATACAAATACGACTACAAGAATAGAAATAATTGCCCATACCACAGGAAGAAGTAGCCCGATAGATTCAGGAAATTGCCTAAATACATTTACATAAGAAAGAACGAACAGAAAACCAGTGCACGCCTCAACGAGAATATATTGCATTGAAATAGCACTTTTACATCTACGACAACGACCACGCAGTCCCAGAAAACTCAATATAGGAATGAGATCAAACCATGCAAGTGGAGCGCTACATGAAAAACACATTGATCTCCCTGTAATACCCTGCCCTGTTCCCATTCGCAAAATAACAACATTCAAAAAACTTCCAATAATTCCACCAAAAAGAAATACGAACATTAATGTAAGAAAATCCATCTCTTCATTATGAACTAAGACAAAACAAAAAACGACTGGAGAACAGTCGTTTTTTATCTTCGCACCACTTTTGTTATTACTGACAGAGTGGAGAATCAGAAACCATCGTTGCAGTACCTGATGCAGAAACTCCCGTTGAGTCTACACACCAAGCTAACGCAGGATTTGACCGAAGAGGAACTGATACTGCCCAAGCAGTAGCCTCTGTTCCAGGAGAAGAATCTCCGTCATCTGCAAGACACGTTGGAGTAGCTCCCGCTGATGCATTTACCGCACCAGTGATAGCGTTTGTAATTGTGGTATCTGCAACAAAAAGAGAGTCCACGTCATCACACGCATCAGCATCTACTCCATAATGACCATTTGTGTCATAAAAGATTGACGCTTGCGTACGAATATTTGCAAGGTTTGACTTAATCGCCGCATCAGCACCTCGGCCACGAGC
>CAYVKU010000025.1:0-1668 GCA_964452305.1 uncultured Candidatus Saccharibacteria bacterium
AGAAGCCGAACCGCCATCAACAAGCACAACAGCTTTCAGGTTTTTATTAAAAATATCATATCCACGGCTACGATATTCTTCTTCTGGTTTTTTACCTCCAAAATCTTCACGAACGACCACTTTTCCTGATGGAAGGAACCAACTAGCCATATCGATTGCAGCTTCAAGATACCCCCCAGGATTTCCACGCAAATCAATCACCAGTTTATCTGTTCGTGCGTCAATAAAATCTCGGAGCGCTTTTCTAAAAAGATCAGGTGATACTGCAGAGAAATTATAAAGCTCGATCACGAAGACACCGTCATTTCGAAGAAACGTGTCGATAGTCGGAATATTAATCACATCCCGCACTACCGTAATTGAAAGTGGCTCAGATGAATCTTCTCGCAAAATTGAAAAAGTAACCGCTTCGCCTTTTTTCCCTCGAATTTTTGAAACTGCCTCTTCAGTAGAAACGTTGTACGTAGAAACACCATCAATTTCAATAATTTTATCACCAGGCTGCACTCCCGCATTATACGCAGGGGTATTTTTAAGTGGAGCGATTACAGTAAGAATACCTTCTCTTACTCCGACTTCCATTCCTACCCCTTCAAAGTTCCCTCGCACATCACCTTGGAAAATTTCATTTTCTACTGGCGGAAGAAATACGGTATATGGATCTCCAAGAGACATTGCAAGACCTTCTATTGCTCCCCATACTTTTTCTTGATCATCAACTTCCTTAGACGATGTTGCGGCAACAAATTTTTCATTAATGACGTTCCATGCTTGCCAAAAAGGAGAGAAATCAACTCCAACAGGTCGACCTAGTTCGAGGTTAAGTAATTGTGGAGGCTCAGCAACCACTTCCTCTCGGCCAGAAGCTTTTCCTGCATTATAAGAACCCACAACAAGAACAAAAATAGCAACTGATACAAGAATATTTTTTCGATATTGATCCATATGTGCAAAATTATGATACCTAGTATATCAGATTATCGCTGTCACAAAACTTTGCATGGTATACTTTTTTTATGATAAATCGATATCAATATAAAGATTCGACATGGGTAGATATCATAAACCCAACTACAGAAGAACTTACGAAAATACGAAACGAATTTTCTCTTCATCCTCATGTAATAGACGAGCTTACTTCTCCATCTGTAAAGTCTCGAGTTGAGCTTCATAAAGAATATCTCTACATGATTCTTCACTTCCCAGCCTTTAAACACAGTCACGTCAACGAACCAAAACAAGAAGTGGATTTTGTAATCGGACACAATTTTTTGATTACTGCTCGATATGAAAACATTGACGCTATCGATAAATTTGCAAAAGTTGTCGAAGTGAACTCAATCCTCGACAGAGGATTTGGAGAAGACCACAGTGGCGTACTATTTTTTGGAGTACTCAGAGAAATTTATCAATCACTATTTGACGAGCTTGAGTACATTGAGAGCTGGATTGGAAAAATTGAGGAAGGAATTTTCCATGGACAAGAAAAAGAGATGGTGTTTTCACTCTCACAAGTAAGTCGTACTCTTCTTAATTTTAAAAAGGCTACCGATTTTCATAGAGAAGTACTTGAATCTCTTGATTTGTACGGAAAGAAAATTTTTGATGATCGTTTTTCATACCACGCACGAAGAATTCTTGACGAGTATGTCAAAGTGCAAAACCTTG
>CAYVKU010000025.1:1699-3863 GCA_964452305.1 uncultured Candidatus Saccharibacteria bacterium
AGTCTCTGAACTTCGAGAAACAAACAATTCTCTTGTTTCAACAAAGCAAAATGAGATTATGAAAACTCTTACAATTACCGCTTTCATCGCACTTCCCCTTACTCTTATCGCCACAATTTTTAGCATGAATAGCAAGCACAATCCCATCGTCGGGCACCCTCTCGATTTCTGGATTATTCTTGTTTTTATGCTTATGACAACAACCGCATTTTTTGCCTACTTTAAATACAAGCGCTGGTTTTAAAACCCTATGTTGCGACTCCACAACACTCTCACTAAAAAAACAGAAGTATTTACACCACTTAGAGATGGGGCTGTATCAATGTATAACTGCGGCCCAACTGTCTACCACTTTGCACACATCGGAAATCTACGCGCATACGTATTTGCCGATATTCTAAGAAGAGCGCTTGAATACGTAGATTTTTCGGTAACGCAAGTAATAAACGTGACTGATATCGGACACCTCTCAAGTGATGCGGATTCCGGTGAAGACAAAATGACAAAAGCACTTATTCGAGAGGGAAAACCCATGACGCTTTCTGCTATGCGAGATATCGCAGATACGTACTTTAAAGCCTTTACAGAAGATTGTACTCTTCTCAATATTATCCCAGCGACACACTACCCTTTTGCAAGTGACCATGTAAGAGAAGATATCGTCCTTATCAATACATTGAACGAAAAAGGGTATCTCTACACTCTTTCTGATGGTATCTATTTTGATACATCAAAATTTGTTGGATATGGAAAACTTGGCGGTGGAAACACAGAGCACGGAGAATCAAGAATCGGAGATCATAGCGAAAAAAGAAATCCGAAAGATTTCGCAGTATGGAAATTTAATAATGATCTAGGTTTTGAAGCTCCTTTTGGGAAAGGATTTCCAGGTTGGCATATCGAATGTTCTGCGATGAGTATGAAATATTTAGGCGAGACATTTGATATTCACACAGGAGGTATTGATCACATTCCCATTCACCACAACAACGAAATTGCACAAAGCGAAGCAAGCACAGGAAAACCTTACGCACATACATGGATACACAGCGCCCACGTGATAATAGATGGCGGGAAAATGGCGAAATCAGAAGGAAACTTCATTACCCTTCGCACGTTATGTGAAAAAGGTATTCACCCACTCTCCTATCGATACTGGCTTCTTCAGGGAAGATACAGCACTACACTTGATTTTACGGAAGAATCAATTCACTCTGCTCAAAACGGCTACGAAAATCTTCTTCGTAAATACGCACACCACAAAGCGCAATCATCCAGCACAGGAAATCTCTTACTTCCTTTCATTGAAACGTGGGAAGGATATATAGAAGATGATTTAAATACGGGTGGAGCGCTCGCAATCTTACATGAAGTGCTAGAGAGTAACGAGCGAAGCACAGACATTATTGCAACAATTCACGAAATGGATCGAGTCTTTGGACTCAATATTGAAGCGATGTCAGAATCTATAACTGGCAATATTCCAAAAGATATTCAAGAACTTGCAAAAGAAAGAGAGGAAAAAAAGAAACAAAAAGAATGGAATAAATCGGATGCAATCCGCGACACAATCACCCAAAAAGGTTTTATTCTTCGTGATACACCCCACGGTACAGTGATAGAACAATCCCTCAATCACCTTGCAAAATCTATTCGTTTCTCATAAACACAAGGTTTTTCTTCACAATTTCTGTTCTCCCCAGCTTAAGAACAGTTTATGCGGAAATAGAATTCGACCCTGAAAAACCCTCCGTGATATGATATCGCCATGTCTACCTTTGTCTCTCGAGATAAACTTCGAATACCCCCACAAAGCATTGAGGCAGAGCAAGCTCTCCTTGGTTCAATCATGCTTCGTCCTGATTCCATGTTTGAATTATGGATCTTATTTCTTCAAAATCATTCTATGCAGACAAACATAGCGTGATTTTCGAATCGATGCTCGAACTCTTTTCAAAAAGAGACCCAATTGACCTTCTGTCTCTTTCCTCTAAATTAAAAGAAAAAAATCTTCTTGAGCAAATTGGAGGCGCAAGCTATCTTACTGAGATTGTTCACACCGTACCATCTTCCGCAAATATAAAACATTACGCTGAAATAGTGTCCAAAAAATACATGATGCGGAAACTTATTGATGCATCAGAATATATTTCAACAATTGGTT
>CAYVKU010000025.1:3899-4214 GCA_964452305.1 uncultured Candidatus Saccharibacteria bacterium
GAGAAAAAAATTTACGAAGTGACAAATTCTGGTGGAGTGCATAAATTTATCCACCTCAAAGATGAGCTTGTTCAAGCATGGGAGCGTCTTGAAAATCTTCACAACAACAAAGGAGAACTCCGAGGTATTCCTACAGGATTTGCAGAAATTGATAACAAACTTGCTGGATTACAAAAAGCGGATCTCATTATCCTTGCCGCAAGACCATCAATGGGTAAAACATCTCTTGCACTCGATATCGCTCGGCAAGCAGCGGTGAATCATAAAGTGCCAGTAGGAATATTCTCACTCGAAATGAGCGCTCAGCAACTTGTA
>CAYVKU010000025.1:4236-4568 GCA_964452305.1 uncultured Candidatus Saccharibacteria bacterium
GCAGCTCAAGCGAACGTTGACGCATGGAAACTCCGCACAGGACGTATTTCTCGTGATGAAGATTTCTCTTTACTTCAAGAATCTTCAGCGGTTCTTTCTCAAGCGCCTATTTTTATCGATGACCAACCAGGATCAAATATTTTAAAAATGCGCTCTGTTGCTCGTCGATTAAAAAGCGAGCAAGGACTCGGCCTCATTGTCGTTGATTACCTTCAGCTTATGGTTCCTACTCAATCACGCTCGTCTGACAACGTAGTGCAACAAGTAACAGAAATATCACGATCGCTCAAAAACCTTGCTCGTGAACTTGATGTACCTGTTCTTGCACTTTC
>CAYVKU010000025.1:4591-7764 GCA_964452305.1 uncultured Candidatus Saccharibacteria bacterium
AGCAACGTGGCGGGAAACCAAGACTCTCCGACCTTCGTGACTCGGGTTCCATTGAGCAGGACGCCGATGTGGTGATGTTTATTCATCGAGAAGATAAATACAAAGAAGAAAGTGAACGTACTAACGTTGCGGAAATTCTTATTGAAAAACACCGAAATGGTGAGACAGGAAAAGTTGAACTCTTTTTCAACGATAAAAAAGCAACATTTCAAAGTCTAGACAAACACGGATACGGAAACGCTCCAAGTAATGATTTTGGAGGATTTTAATTATGAACCCACTCTACAAACTCGCAGAAAAATTTGGAGACCTTCCTGGCATAGGCCCAAGACAAGCTATGCGTTTTGTATACTTTCTTCTCACAAAAAATTCTGAATATAGAAGAGAATTAGCAAAACTAATTCAAGAATTAGATCATGAAATTGCTGTATGCACTTCTTGCTTCAGATACCACACAAAGCATTCAGAAAACAACACTCTCTGCAAAACATGCGCAAGTAACCGTGATCAATCGAAACTCATGGTCGTGGCACGAGACACCGATTACGAAAGCATAGAAAAAACAAAACTCTTTGATGGATATTATTTTGTATTAGGAGGAACAATTCCCGTTTTAGATGAAAAACCTGAGGAGACTGTGCGACTCACACAACTCAAAAACCGACTTCAAACATCTCCTATCACTGAACTTATCATAGCGATGAATGCGAATCCTGAGGGAGAGAATACTGAAGATGTAGTACGTGTCTATTTGAAAGATGTGATTGATCAAAAACACATCACAGTGACTCGATTAGGAAGAGGACTCTCAACAGGAGTTGAGCTTGAATACTCTGATTCCGACACACTCAAAAATGCTCTTTTGGGAAGAAAATAGGAAGTGCAGAATCAGAAATAAAGAACAAGGAGGAGCAACATTCGTTGTTCTATATTCATAATTCATAACAAAAAACACCCTCTTGGGTGTTTTTTGTTATTTAATTGCTGAGATTGAAACTTTAAAGAATGGTTGGCGGTGTCCGTTTTTCTTAAAGTATCGGCTCTTTTGTTTATATTTGATTACCGTTACTTTTGGTGCTCGGCCGATCTTTGTAATCACCCCCTGTACTGAAGCACCTTTTACCATTGGATCACCAATTGTAGTCGTACCTCCATTGTCTACGAGAAGCACTGAATCGAAGTTGATAACATCTCCTTCTTTATAATCACCCTTCATTTTTTCAATAGAAATTGAGTCTCCTTGAGAAACCTTGTATTGCTTACCGCCTGTAGCGATCACAGCAAATACACCCTCTTTAGAATCGGCTTTTTTTGCCTTAGGAGTTGCTTTCTTTTTTGTAGCTTTCTTTTCTGCCATAACGGGAGATACTATACCGAAAATGCTAAATAAACACAAGCCCCCTTGCCTATTAAGGCAAGGGGGCAGATCCGAATCACCTCCTCACGAGAGACCGGGACAAAAACACGGCCCGTTTCGTTTTTTGGTATCCACCGGGAGATCTCCGGGGTTATGGTAGAACATGGAGAGCAAATCAGCCGTATCCGCCCACAACCGTCTTCGCGCCATGAAGAAGCGGACTCCCGCCTCCGGAAACAAAAGCGTTACCACCCATGGATATCACCTCCTTAGAGAGAACAGCCTGTTCAAGTATAGTAAATATTTTACTCTTCATCTACCCCAGGCTTTGGGAGAACAATCTGCTCGATACCAATCGACTCTCCGCTAATACGCATCACATCTTTGTCTATCTTCCCTAATTCTTTTCGCGATGCGTTGAAGTGATTTACCGTCGTTGAAAGAGCATTACCGAGTTTCGTATGATATTCGTCGTATTGAGATAAATGTTTTCCCAACTCATCCACTCGTTTGATAATGTTTTTTGCCTCTTCTTCAATACGAAGCGCCTTAAGTCCTTGAAGTACTGTTTGAAGATACGCCAAAAATGATGTCGGGGAAACAATAATTACTTTATACTTATTCGCTGCTCGCTGGATAAGATTTTCCGTGTCTTCACCTTTCACTTCCCCAATCTTATTAATAAGAAGATCGTAGTAGATTGCCTCGTGAGGGATAAACATGAATGCAAAATCGGTAGTCCCTTCCTCTGGGCGAATATATTTTGAAGTCTCAAGAATACGTTGCTTAAGATCATTTACAAATACTTTTTCCAAACGAGCTCTTTCTGCATCGTTTTTTTCTTCAACGATTCGATTGTAATTTTCAAGAGAAAACTTGGAATCTACAGGAATAACGTAATCTTTCACTCGCACAATTGCATCAACAATACTTCCATCTTTAAATGGAAATTGTATTTCATAACTTCCTGGCGGTAATACATTTTTAAGAAGGGTCTCAAGATAATATTCCCCAAGAATCCCTCTTTGCTTTGGATTTTTGAGAATATCTTGGAGTGATTGCAATTGATCTGCAAAAGAAACCACTTGTTTATTTGTCTCATCAAGACGAGTGAGTCTCTCGGTAATGTCACGAATGATTTTCACTGATTCATTTCCCTGATGTCGAATCGCTTCATTCATGTCTTTTGCTGATTCCGAAATTCGGGAATCAACTACACGCACGAGATCGGTTACGTTTCGTGCCAAATCATTTACTTGGTTTTGAATAAACACAAGTCCTTGTGTATCAACTTCCCCGCCACTCTTTTTTTGTCTCCACAATGAGACAATGTTTACCAAAAGAATAACACCGAGAATAACCAAAAAAAGTAGATTTTCCTGCATATGAAACTAGTATACCAGAGTACAAAGAGTTGTATGAAGCCCTAAAAAAACGATATACTTGAAATATGATACACGAAACAATGCAATCAAAAATTAAAGAAGCGATGCTTGCGAAAGATACCGTTCGCCTCACCACCCTTCGTGGCCTTCTTTCAGCGTTTGTAAACGAACTCGTAACACAAAAGCGCAAACCTCAAGATATATTGACAGACGAAGAAGCAACTAGTGTAATTTTGAGAAGTGTCAAACAAAGAAAAGATTCTATCGAGCAATTTAAAGCGGGAGGAAGAGAAGATTTGGCAGAAAACGAAGAAGCAGAACTTCGCATACTTGAAGAATTCATGCCTCCTCAAATGTCTCAAGAAGAAGTAGAAAACTACGCAAAACAAAAAATGTCCGAACTTGGCATTACAGACAAAAGTAAGGCAGGA
>CAYVKU010000026.1:0-473 GCA_964452305.1 uncultured Candidatus Saccharibacteria bacterium
GTATAAATCATTCCCTCTCCGTGTGAGATGGAGATTATGCTCTTTCCTGTTTGCGCTATTTGTCGCGAGAGCAACATAATGGAGACGCTCTAAGACATCAATATGGCGAGACACTGCGGCTTGAGTCATTTCTTGAATTTGAGCAATGTGTTTTTGAGAAATTCCTGGATGCCGTGAGATCACTGAAAGAACTCTGAATTGAGAAAAACTCACATCAAACTGCTCTACAAGCTCACGATCAATAAGCTTCTCCGTAAGAAACATAAGTTTGTGAATCTTTAAAATTGGATTTTCTTCAAGACTCATAGAGGTGAAAGATTATTCGACTAACGTAACCACAACGATATCTCCTTCGTTTACCGCTCCTTCAATTTCAACTCGACTGGTATTACCCACAAGACCTGTTTTCACTTCAACTCTCTCAACAGAATCATTGTCTTTTTTTCGCTCAACATAAGTCACCCCTTCCTCTT
>CAYVKU010000026.1:485-1430 GCA_964452305.1 uncultured Candidatus Saccharibacteria bacterium
GAGGTACTGTAAGCACGTTTTCTTTAGTAGCCGTTTCAATTCTTAAATTTGCAGTGAGACCTGTTTTAAGTTCACTTACATCACCTTCCAACGACACTTTAATTTTGTAGTACACAACATTATCGATAAGTGTCTCAGCTGGCTCTATGTAAACAACCTTTCCTGTGTATTTCTTTCCAGGATAAGCATCAAAAGTAATGGAGACGGTATTTTCTGGATTAATCTTTCCTACGTTCACCTCAGAGACGTTCGCCTCAATTTCAAGATTTTTATCAGAAATAATAGAAATCACAGAATTGCCAGCAGTAACCGTTTCTCCTACTTTCGCATCTTGTTTTGTGATCACTCCATCAAATGGAGCGCGGATGATTGTTTTTTGCAACTCAGCATCAGCAAGTGAGAGAGCTGCGCGTGCTGATTGAACACGAGCTTCTTGCAAAGCAACTTCGTCTAAGACTCCTGTACCAGAGACATTCGTAGGAGCAGCGTTATATCGATCCTTCTTTGTAATAAAATTTGCATAGGACGTATTCACATTCGTACGAGCTGTTGCCACAGTAGTTTTATATCCATTGATTGTAGACTCGTACTGATATTCAACAGATTCAATACTATTTGCGGCAAATGCTACATCGTCAAGAAATGCTTTTATGCGAAGAAGGTTTTGTTCGGCTTCCACAATGTAAGGACCCAAATCCGTAGCCGAATCTATCGTTTTAATACGAGCATTCCATTCATTGAGAACTGACTCTATTGCATAGCGTTCTGTATTCAATGATATTCTCTGATCAAAAGGGATTGGGAATTTATATTCAGTGTTTCCATCCTTAAATGCAAACTCAATATACGTGCTACTTTGACGAGGATTTCGATAAAACTGATCGATTTTATTTCGAATCGCATCATCCGCATCTGCGAATGAACTTTTTATTGTCGCAACCATTG
>CAYVKU010000026.1:1440-2739 GCA_964452305.1 uncultured Candidatus Saccharibacteria bacterium
TCTCGCTTCAGCGTTTGAACTTTGACTTGTGCGAGAAATTTGCTCAAGTCGCACAAGTGCTTCATTGAGATCCGCTTGTGCTTTTGCTCTATTAGCAGACAGGTCTTGTGCGCTCAGTGATGCAATGATTTGCCCCTCTTCCACTCTATTTCCAACAACAAACGGAGAAGATCCAACCCTTCCTCCGCGATCAAACCCAAGTGACACATCTTGCACAGCAACTGTTTTTCCGGTCACAACCACCTCTTGCACAAGCGTTTCTCTCGTCACAGTACCTTCTCCTTTTCCGTTTTCCTTACCTCCAGAGAACGCAAACACAACCAAAAACACGAAGAGTGCAATTAGAATTGATCTCTTTTTATGACCTTTTATCCACGCCCATATTTCTAATCCTTTTTGTTTGATATTCATATATTTATTGTAATGTATTCTTGTTGTGTTTTGTGTCTCCGACAATTTGCCCATCTGATAATGTGATAATCCTATGTGTCATCTCAGCAAATTCTGGTTCGTGTGTCACCATGATAATAGTCTGACCTTCTTTGTTTAATTCAATAAAATTTTGAAGCACCACCTTTGAAGTCTCACTATCAAGATTTGCTGTCGGCTCGTCAGCAAAAATAACTTTTGGTTCGTGAGCAATCGCACGAGCAATCGACACTCTTTGTTGCTGACCTCCTGAAAGTTGGCTCGGAAGGTTTCCTAATCGATCACCAAGTCCAATTCTCTCGAGCGACCGTGTCGCTTTAGTTTCAGCTTCTTTTGCATCAAGCCCCTGCATCATAAGAGGAATCATAACGTTTTCTACCGCAGTTAATTCTGGGATAAGCGCATAGTCTTGGAAAATATATCCAAGGTCATGAAGACGCATTTTTGTTCGCTCTTCATTTGAAAGACTCACCGCTTCTTTACCATCAATAAAGATTTCTCCTGAAGTAGGAAGATCAAGAAGCCCCAATTGATACATCAAAGTAGATTTTCCAGATCCAGATCGTCCAGTAATTGCCACGAATTCTCCATCCGTTACCTCGAATGCAACGTTGTTTAAGGCGATTAATTCTGAATCACCACTTTGGAATCGTTTTGTTAATCCTTGTGTTCGTATCATAGTATTATTTTCTACCCAAGATAGCGTCTAAAGTATTTTGTTTAACCACAATTCGCGCGGGGATATATCCAGCAATAAGCGTTGCAATCATAAGAAGAAATGCTCTAAATAACGTAGCGTCAAGCTCTGCAACCAAAATACCATCACTGAATGGGAACTTGATTGGGTTAGCGTCCACATACGGAACAAGT
>CAYVKU010000026.1:2749-3028 GCA_964452305.1 uncultured Candidatus Saccharibacteria bacterium
CCGTACAAAAGAAGAAGTCCAAGAGCAACTCCTACAATTGCATAGAATAAAGATTGGAGAACATACGCAAATTCAATTGCAGTTGCGTTGATTCCAATTCCTTTCAAAATTCCAATATATTTTCTTCGAGTAATTGCATTTACGAAAATAACAATAAAAATAGTAATAGACGCAACCACAAGACCAATAGAACCGACTACATTTCCAAGAAGTGCAAAAGTGTTTTTTATGTCAATCAAGAATTTCGGCAATGATTCATCTGATGTCTGAACTCGAGCG
>CAYVKU010000026.1:3054-3783 GCA_964452305.1 uncultured Candidatus Saccharibacteria bacterium
TCTTTTACGAGAAAAGGATCTGTTCCTTGTTTAAGCTGAATTGCGATCTCATCTACGTTAAAATCTCCTCTACCAAGAAGACCTCGAAGTGTTGAATCGAGCATCATTACCCTACTGTCTACTTCTCCTGCTTTACTTCGCACAATTCCTTTCACCGTAAATTCTCGAGTGTTGTTGTTTACCGTAACGCGCACTTTTGTTCCAGGTTCAACATTTTCAAGCAAAGAAAAATTCGCGGAATCAATTGGCACATATTTTTTGAGCAAATCTGCGCCAACAAGAACAAAATCAGTATCGTTTGGAGTAAGATACGTTCCTTCAATAATATTTCTCGATAGTCCTGTTGCTTTATCTTCTTCCACAGGATTAATACCGGTTATAATTCCACCCGCGCTATTTGGGTCATCGGTGAGACGTACTCGAGTTTTGTAATCAGCCTCCACTCTTCCTCCTTCAAGATAACGAGCGGAAAATGTATCTACCCAAGGCAACGCTCGGACGGTCTCAATGATTGCCGGACTGTTCTCAATGTAATTTTTCTTCGGCAGATTAGTAAGAAAAACACTTCCTGTATATGACGTTTCATATACATCAGTAGATCCTTGAATGAGTCCCACCAAAACACCTCGAACTACCACGAGGTTCAAAAACGTAAGCATCATCACAAAAATAATGAGCCCTGTCGTTGCAAGTGATGATCTCTTTACCTGACGAAGTGCGAGAAACCAC
>CAYVKU010000026.1:3850-4942 GCA_964452305.1 uncultured Candidatus Saccharibacteria bacterium
ATAGCAAAAATGCTTGATGTATCAAGTATTTTCAGAATAGTCTCTATAACAACAAAACCCCTCTGCACTTTAGTGCAAAGGGGTTTGAAACACTTTATACGTTTCACCAAGAGCTACTCAACGTCGCAGAAGCAAAGGATGGCGCGGTTGTCGCGCCAGACATCCTCGAAGTAGCCGAGACGGAAGCTGAAGCCGCCTTCCCGGCTAGCGGCCACGCTCGGCACCCCGTGGTCGCCGCAGACTTCATGCCAGAAGCGTTCCTTCTCATCGAAGGATGCATACCATTTGCTTTTCGGCAGTTGATCGCGCTTCTGGTCGAAGACAAGCGAAGCTCCTTGAGCGCCAACGTGAACCGCTTTCTGCGTGGCCAGGAAAGCCATGCACTCCTCGGAAGTGGTGCTTTCACCAACGACTTGCTTGAACGCGCGAACGCGAAGCTTGTCGCCGGGCTTGAGGATGCGGGTCGGATTCGGGAAGTTTTGATCGATGATTGCTTCGTTGTAGTAATAGAACTTTTTACGGTTCTTCTTACCAAACTTGGCGAGCGCCGTCGCGTGATCGTAGTCATCCGGCACCGTAATGATGCCGAGGTCAACGAGCAGAACGAACTTCTCCGTGGGTTCCGAGGGCGGCGCTTCTTTCACGATCGGCTTCTCGCCATTCATGAGAGTGTCGCGGGTGTCCTTGGATTGATTCAGCCACCACTCGAGTTGATCGGCCGACAGGTTGCCGGACCGAAACTTTGAATGAAGATCCATTTGCAGACCAGCCCAACGGGCCGTTTCTGCGCCGATGATGGTGTTCATCGTTTATCCTTTTTTTGTAATGTACTTCCGGGAATCTGCCGGATCAGTCGCAAGAATACCTTGCACATGAATCAAAACATGAGATATAGCAATCTGTCAATATAGAGTGGGAGTAATTGGGTATTGCTCAAACTGAGAAAGGAGGTTCTTTTGATACAAAAGCCGACTTATTGCCTCCGCCTCCCAAAGAGCACCATTCAATGCAATATGAGGCTTTGGTTCTGTAGGTATGCCTACATAGGTCATTACCGCATCTGAGTCCAAGAGACTCTTCCCATCTTTCATA
>CAYVKU010000026.1:4974-6977 GCA_964452305.1 uncultured Candidatus Saccharibacteria bacterium
TTCTGCACCATGTGAGCAAAACAAACGGAATGAATATCAATCGTTCTTGAAGGGAAGGAAATGGGAAGAGATGCTCTTTCTACGCCAGCGCGAAGAAACCACACATCAAATAGTGGATTATGCCCCACAATCAAACGAGAACTTCTCTCATGGAACCACCGCGAAAAATTCGCTAGCAATTCCGCTTCTGTTTGTTTATTGAGATCACGAACCTGTTCTTCAGAATATCCATTTACCGCAAGAGCCTGAGGATCAACAACAGCTCCATCCCACATACGACATTCACCGTAAAATGTTTCTTCGGAATGAAAGAAGTCTACTGCTCCAATTGAAACAATAGAGTTTCGATCTGGATAGACACCGGTTGTTTCAACATCAACAATAATCATAAGGATAGGTTATAGGTATTAGTATATAGCGTTTAGGAAAAATCTAACACCTAGAAACTAGCGACTATAAGCTATTTCAACCCTTTGCAATTCGATGCGGGAGTATATCCTGCTTTTCTTGCTTCTTCTATCGAAGAGAATGTGATCTTATTCTTTAGAGCAATCTGTTTTGCTCCTGCACACCATGGATAGTGATATTTTTTACCGCTCTTCGAAGCAACAACTTCTCCATCGTTCGTGCCTTGCACCTCCCCTGCTCCCGTTATTTCTGTCTTTTGAGAATCTTCCTTAACCACACTCTGGGTATCACTTGAAACAGGAATACCTCCGTAGATACGAGCTTTTACTTCCCCTTCTTTAAGAGATAGTCTCCCTACGAAAAACGAAAGAAATGATGTGAGCAATACAAGAATCACCACAAACACAATCTCTCGATTTTTTGACCGAGGAACCTCTCCTGAAGAGTTATTTTTAGGGACAATATCAAATTCCTCCTCAAATATGTCACTTTCGAAGCCTTTCGAACTACCCTCCTCAGGGGACTTGATTGCTTTTCCTCTTTCTTGTATACTCATTTCCACTTCGCTAATTCTAGCAAAGAAGATATATAAAAGCGTATGGCAACCAAAAAAGCCGGTGGATCAACAAAAAACGGCAGAGATTCAAATCCAAAATACCTAGGTATCAAAGTAACTCCTGGCGCAATGGCGAAAGTGGGCTCAATTCTCGTACGACAACGAGGAACTGACGTTCTCCCAGGAAGAAATGTTGCTATGGGAAGAGATCACACCCTCTTTGCTCTCAAAGAAGGAGTAGTATCAATGGGTCAAAAAAGAAAGACTCACTTCGATAACAAAAAAGTCGTAAAGAAAATCATCCACATCGGATAACACCAACAAAAAATCCCCTGAAGGGGATTTTTTGTTTATCTTCTTATTTGTGAATACTTATTTCTCAATTCCGTTTACTACAAGCTTAAATCCTGCTGTCTTATCGTGAATCTTTACTTCAACGGTGTATTCTCCCACTTCTTTAATAGGCTTATCGAGTTGAATATATTCTGATGGAACATCAAGATGAGCAGATTCTTTGAGAGCTTTCGTCAATTCTTCTTTATGAATTCCAGCAAACAAGTGACCTTTTTCATTTGCAACCTCATCAAGAGTGATGACGGTATTTTCTAATGATTCAATATTTTTCAAAAGAAGATCTTCTTGAATTTTTCGTTCAATTGCTTCTGCATCTTTCAAAATCTCAACTTTTTTCAAACTTGATTGCGAAGCAACTTCAGCAAGCCCTTTAGGGACAAGGAAATTCAAACCGTATCCATCAGACACATCTTTTACTTCGTATTTTTTGCCGATTTTCGGCACATCTTTTAAGAGAATAACTTTCATGAAAACTTCCTAATTAATAGAGGACTCTATAGTACCCTGTTTTGATATTATGTCCAGTTACCAATTTAGGAGCGTTTCAACGGCTTTTTCCATCTGAGGGTCTGTACCATTTTCCATGTCTTCCCTTGTCATTTTGACCTGTATATCCGGAGTAATACCCCCGTCTGAAATTGATACACCGTTTGGAGTGAGCCATCGCGCAATTGTTACCTTAAGC
>CAYVKU010000027.1:0-1460 GCA_964452305.1 uncultured Candidatus Saccharibacteria bacterium
GGATATTATGTTTAAATTAGTTAAGTGAAATTTATATTTTGTAATATATAATATTGTTTGCTAAAGAGATTGAATATTTGGATTATATTTTTTTATTGTCTCTACCAGCTGCTTAAACTCTTGAAAATGCACACCTTTTTTCCACCCAAGAATAGTGTACGGAACATTGTAAGATTCGAAGTTTTTTTTCAAATCTCCTCCCTCATTTCCCCCAACATCTTTCACATTTCTTAATGCAATTATACAAACTTCAAATTTTTCCTTATTAAGATTACGTGCAACATCGAGTACAACTCTTTGCGCTCCTCCTGGCAAAAGGTCATTAATAATGTAAAGTACCTTTATTTTTTTATTCATTTCTTTGCTTCAAAGCACAAATCAAATGCAAATAATTGCGGGTAAAGTCTCGCAAGAAATCCTCCCCTCCCCAAACCAATGATAGAAACGTGAGAGAAATATTTTTTTAACATCATTTCCAATTCTTTAGCTGAGAAATGATTAATATGTGTTGGATCAGAAAGAGGTGTATATTTTTTTGTACCCCAAAGATATCTTAGTCGGTTTTTTAAACTAAATGCATTAGGAACACTACCAATAAAAACTCCCTCGGAAGAAAGCACAGAGGATACATTTTCAATCACGCGCTCAGGATAAAATACGTGCTCCAAAATTTCACCAGCAACGACTACATCAAATTTCTTTTGATTAAATACACTCCAATCAGACTGCAAATCAAACAACAATACATCAATAGCCAAATTATCTTTCGCTTTTTGCAGACTCACTTCATCAATATCAACTCCGAGCACAGTGTTTGATTCTACAAAAAATGAAGTAAGAGCTCCGTCTCTACATCCAATATCAAGAATTGTTTTGTTTTTTCCAACGAGATTTTTAAATAAATTACCTCTTTCTTTTTTTAAAATACTAAAACCTTCACCTCGTGCAGTTTTGTGATGATTCTCATACATTGTTTGAATGGTTGATTTCATGATTTTGGCTTTTTTGCAGTAACCACATACCCTAGCGGGTAATGCTCGACCCTGTATGCTTTACCGAGAAGTTTTGCGGTGAGTGAAAAAGCTGTGTCAAAAATCGAAGAGAGAAATCGAGAAATATATCCATACACAACTCTGATTAGTTTTGGGAACAACCTGGTCCACAACATATCAGTCGTAGCAAATACCCCTGTTCCAAGTGGCGTGATATCTTCAAAGCCAATTTCTGTAAGCATCGTACGGAGTGCATCATCGGTGAATCTCCAATAATCACGAGGCGATGGATGCACAGGAAACAGAAAAGGAACAGCGATCACAATCATTCCATTTGGCTTGATTACTCGATAGGTATCGCGAACAAGTTGTTCAGCGTGATAAATGTGCTCCAGTACATTAATAAGCAAGGCTCCGTCGTAAGATTCTGAAGAAACCGGGATAGGGATTTTTTCTAAATCATGAATA
>CAYVKU010000027.1:1472-2641 GCA_964452305.1 uncultured Candidatus Saccharibacteria bacterium
TGAGCCCCTGTATCAGGGCTTATATTCACTGTTTTAAGCTCAAAATTGCCCTTAAAAAGGCCTTTATACTCCGATCGAGTATCCCCTCCCAAATCAAGAATTGACCCTTCTAATGAAATAGCCTGAAATCGCCGATATTGCTCGTATCTCAAAGGAGATATATCTTTCATAGGCTCTATTTTATCTTTTTACTCGCCCGCCCACAAATTCAAGAAAATACAATTTTTTTGTATATATCAACGACTTTTTGAACACTGAATTGCTGCACATATTCTTTCAATCGTATACTCATATTATTTTTTTGCTCTCTATCCATTGAAAGAAACTGGGAAAGCTCGTATACGTACGCATCAACGTCACCGTAAGAAACCACTGCATGCTTCATCTCTTCTGGAACGATATCTCTTACCGAACCAACATCACTTGAAACAAAAGGTACACCAAGCGCCATTGATTCTAACAATACACGGGGAAACCCCTCTTCTTCTGAAGGCATGAGGAAAGCATCTGCTGCAGAAAAATATGTTGGCAGATTAGTATTAGGAACAGAACCAACCAGTGTAACTACTTCTCCTAGATTACTGTCAATGATTTCTTGTTTGATGGCTTCAGCATCTGGACCCTTCCCTACCACCAGAAATCGAGCGAGAGGAAATTGTTCAATAATTTTTTTTGCAATTGGGATAATAAGGTGTGCCCCTTTTCTTTTTGATATCCGATGTACAAAAAGAATAACGTTCGAGGATTCACTTATATTCAATACTTTTTTTGCTTCTGACTGTGGGATGTTGTTAAAACGAGAAATATCAATCCAATTTGGCATGACGCGAATTTTGTTTGGAGAAAAATGATATCTTTTTGCATATTCATAACCCAGCGAAATTGAACCTGTTACAAAATAAGAAATCATTGTATATGTGAGAGATTCAAAAATATTTCTTCCAAGAGATCTTTTGTATTTCCAAGGCTCACCACAATTCCAATAATAAACTTCTCCGCCAGTCAATCGCATGACACACGAAGCAATCAGCGCTCCACTAAATGAATAGTGCACATATACCTTTTTATAACCACGCATGCGAGCGGAAATAATTGCATGTAGTGTTCGCAACAATCTAAACAAAAATCCTCCCCCAATAAAACGAGCTTCTTGTAGAAAAAGGAGATGT
>CAYVKU010000027.1:2651-5837 GCA_964452305.1 uncultured Candidatus Saccharibacteria bacterium
CTATTGAATTTTTTGGAACATCTCCTTTTTCTACAAGAAGAAGGATGGATACTGTTTTTCCAAGCTCTTTTAAAAAATCATGAATATGAGAAAAATGCGTCGCATCTTGCGAATCATAATGAGGCAGAAGATAGCATAATTTATTTTCTTGATTCTTCATGATGTGAGATAGCACGCAACAATGCGTCTCGATATCTATTCAAATACTCTTCTTGCGTCATACGAAGTGTATTTATTTTTTCTTTTGCGCCTAAAGCAACTGCCGATTGAAAAGAAGTGTTTTCAAGAAATGAAATCATATAATTTTTAAAACAACCCTCATCTCCTTGCTTACATACGTATGCATCTTTTCCATCTTCAAACAAATCAGGAACAATACCTACATCAGTCGTAAGAATAGGAGTTCCACAAGAAGCAGCTTCTACAATAGACATGCCATACCCTTCAAACTGTGAAGCGTGTAGAAATAAATCTGCACTTTTTATACAAGAAATGACATCTTGCTTCCAACCTAAAAACACAACCCTTTCATCTAAATGAAGTGAGGAGACAAGTCTTTCTAACCTCTTTCTTTCGCTTCCGTCTCCAACAATAACAAAACCAACTTGTGGAAATTTTTTTGCCACCTTATCAAAAGCACGAATAAGCATATCCACATTTTTCTCTTTTGATAACCGTGATGCGGTAATAAAAATCCGATCAAATAAAGGAAACTCTTGTTTTAAGTGACCCACTATCGGCATGGATTCAATACGTTCAATATCAACTAATATTGGCAGTATATCGATGCGATTTTCTTTTATAGAAAAATGCCGTGTTAAATCATTCGCAATTTTTTCTCGAACGACTCGAAATGAATCTCCGTGCGGAATAACCCACCGAGCAAGTTCGAATCGACACCAATTCATAAGAGAGCCATCATAAAATCCCTTACTATAAAAATCGGTGTGAATTTGAATTTGTAGCGGCACTTTCAGTTTCTTCTTTAAATACACACCAACAATGCTTGTTTCAAAAGGATCCTGAACTGAAATGACGGTCTGACCAAAAAAAATCTGACTTCCTATTTCTCTTCCTATTTTTTTCGCATCAGAAATGTAACCAAATTTACTTTTAGAGTTAGTTGGATATGCAAATACATTATTTGCAAGTTGTATTGGACTAAGTCCGTGTGCTTCCGTTGAAAACACAATGAGATGAAGTTCTTCAAACACACTTCCATACTCTGCAATCCTTTTTGAGGCTGCTGATTCGGGATTGAAAATATTTCTGTCTGTTCCAATAGATATTATACGAAGCATAGAATTACAGCATTATACTATTCAAATAATCCAAGTTTTTATTATAAAAACTCTCCCAAGTATATTCAGCAAGTGAAACATGTTCCCATGCCTGTACAAAATCCTGATACATATCCTCACGAGATAATTCAATAAGAGTTTCTCTTAGAGAATCGACAGAATAAGGATCGATTGTCCTGCACTGAGAAGTATCCAATGGCAAAAAATGCTCTTTCGTAAGCAAGACTGGGACATGGAGAGAAATTGCTTCAAATACTTGATTTGGCGAAACATCAGTCCAGCTTGGTAACACAAGAAATTTAGACTGAATTACCCTTCGATATAAATCAAACTGAGACATTGGAGGTAAAAATTGAACTCGATCTTCAAGCTTGAGTTCTTTTACTAAACGTCGAAGATCTGTTTCGCAAGGACCTTCCCCTATCAACGTGAGAGTGTAGATATGAGAGACTCCAGAAAATGCTTTGATGAGAGTCTCGATGTTTTTCATAACAATAAACCTCCCAGCGAATACGATTTCGTTTTGTATACGAGAAACATCACGAGTAATATCGAGTTGTAATGAGCTCCTTGGATTTTCTATACAGGCAGTTTTATGATGCGGAATAGCATAATATTTCTCGTATATCTGGCGTTGTTTTTCTGAATTAAACACAACAACTCTCGCGCATGAAAAAACAAACTGAATAATACGAAACATCACAGGGTACGTTTTGTAAATACCTTGTTTGTAAAAATCGAAGAGAGAAAGAGGTTTTTTACCTTCCGCAAGATACTTCTCCCAAATATATCCTCCACCCACCCTTACCACAAAAGGCACTCGGAGTATTTTTGAAGTGAGCGCAACAGGAAACCCTGCGCTAAACCAATCAAAAGAATACATCGCATTAGCATTTCTTGACTCCTTAAGAAGCGCAAGAAAAAATCTTAGATAGTTTGAAATTTTATTTCTGCGTTTAATTCTGACTATCTTATAGTTTGCATTACTATCAAGATGATCGAGATCGGTATTTGAATATGTGATTACAGTCACATCAAAATCACGCTGTGCTAAACGACGAGCAAATTCTGGAGCCAGAGTTGCTGGTCCTCCAATTTCTGGAGGAAAAATTCCCGTTACGATAATAATTTTTTTTCGTTCGTTCTTATTCATACAACAGAAAACACCTTATCATGCATGTCTTTGGCTATTTGATTCCAGTCATACTTTTGAAACACCATTGTTTTTGCATTGTGTACAATGAGTTTTGTTGTTGCTTCGTTTTCAACATATAAAACTACAGCACGAGCAATACCCTGAGGATCCTTTGGCGATACCGCACGACCTGTTGCTTCATGCTCTGGATTTTTTTCCGGATCAAAAAGAAAATCGGCAATACCACCCTCTTGTGTTGCAATAACAGGAATACCTGCTGCCATAGCTTCAATAAATGAATTACCCATTCCTTCAGACAAAGAAGGGCGAATAAAAATATCCGAAATATTAAGATATTTTGGTATTTCTTTGTGATCAACCTGCCCCAAAAATTGCACTCTTTTTTCTATACCGAGCATCTTTACTTGCGTTTTTAGCTTCTCTTCGTCCGGTCCAATACCAAGAATAAGAAAATGAACATTAGATGGTAATAACGGGAGCGCTGAAATAACATCATTTACACCATTTTTAGGAACCAGTCGAGATGTTGTAATAAGAAATACATCTCCTTCTTTTTTATTAAGTTTTTCTTTCAAAGAGCCGAGCTCTTCAGCTGAGTATTCGTGAGAAAAGTGTTTTGTGTCTACCGCATTTGGGATAATCTCGAGCGGACCGGAAAAATGCATGCTTCGAGCCCATGCGCCAAGAAATGTTGATATCACTTGCACAATATCTGCTTTGGTAAACGCA
>CAYVKU010000028.1:0-645 GCA_964452305.1 uncultured Candidatus Saccharibacteria bacterium
ATCGCGGGAAATTAAAAATTTTATCTCCATCACGAATATCTTTTTGCACATGCTCGTTATACAAAGAAGTAATCGATTCGTAAATATCCATGAGACGTATTGCAAGTGGTGAATCCAAAAACACTGGAATACTTGGAATGGTGTGATCTTCTACAAGATTATTCAATTGATACAAAATGGCTTGGGTTCTCTCTAATGAGAAAGCAGGGATAAGAAGAGTCCCTTTTCGATCAATCGCTTTTTTTATTTCTTCTAAAAATCGTGCATCTCGCTCTTCTTTAGGTTCATGATTTCGATCGCCATATACGCTATCCATAAGCACGTAATTCACGTCTGAAACAATCTTTGTATCTCTCACCAATAATGAAGGTGAATTACCTAAATCTCCCGTGCACAAAAGAGAAATGTCTGTATCTGCAAAAGTGAAACGATACATTGATGATCCGAGAATATGACCTGCATCAAATAGTGAGGCGGATATACCCTGAGCAACCTCAAATGATTCGTGATAGGGTTTTACTTTCCACAATGAAAATGCTTTCTCTACATCTTCTTCTCCATACATTGGAAGAATCCCTTGTTCTTTCGCATTTCGTTCAAGAATTTTTACCGCATCCTGCAACATAACCCGAGCAATAGATCTTG
>CAYVKU010000028.1:664-4655 GCA_964452305.1 uncultured Candidatus Saccharibacteria bacterium
CTCCGCGAAAACCATCCTTCACAAGTTTAGGAATTCTTCCAATATGATCCATATGAGCGTGCGTAACACATAACGCATTCATGATTGACGCTTCGTAAGGAAAAGAATCCGCATTCATCTGTTCTGACCCTTCTACCCCCTGCACAATCCCACAGTCAACAAGAACTCGTGACGAACCAAACGATACAAGAAAATTTGCACCTGTTACGTTACCTACCCCTCCATAAAAAGTAATTGACGGTTTATTCATTGCGCTCTGTAAAAACGATAAAAGCTGAAAGCATTGCTGATCCAACACCCACAATAACATCCATGAACGTATCAAAATAATACGAACTATGCACGAAGGTTGCTCCTATAGAAAATTCAAAATATTCCCAAAATATCGACATTATTAACCCAAAGAGAAAAGCCCAAAAAACAATATGTTTTTTATTCTTAGAGAATAGGACCGTGAGTAATCCCATAATACATCCACCAATTGCATGCATCAGATAATCTAACTGAGGGAAAATCCAATACAACGAAAGTGAAAGCGCTAACCTGTGGAGAATAAAAAATACCAAGCAGAGAGCGAGCGTGGAGAGCAGTACCGATCTTTTCATTATGCTATTGTACTGTAAAAAGAAAAACCCGGGAAACCCGGGTTTTTCTGTTAGGATCACTTGTCATATTGCCCTAGTCGTTTACTAGGTGGGTGCTCGCAGATCAATCGATCAAAATCAATAAAGACTCTTCACAACTGATCATATAAAACTCCCTGAAAAAGTTTTAATCTAGATAATATGTCAAATGATCCTATCCTTATTATACTCCCTACCCTTTCTCCGTGAGTGGATAGCGGAGTAGAATACAAAATTCTAAAAAATCTAGTGTCCCTACTCGAGAATTCCGTCAATATTTACATCGTAAAGAATTTGCTCTTGTACAAGTCGATATGAAATGAGTTCTTCTTTAGAAAACCAAATTGAAAGCTCTCTTTCTGCTTCTGTCACTTGATCAGAGCAGTGGATAAGATTTCGCACAGCGCGACCATTCACGTTCGCCGCATCATATGAATCAATAGTGTAATCACCACGGATAGTTCCCACGTCAGATGTAGTAGGTTCGGTGCCTCCTACCAATTTTTTCACAACGCCAACCGCCTGATTTCCCTCAACTGCAAGAGCAACAACGGGACCCAATTGCATGTAGTTATACAAAGCTTCGAGTACGTCTTTTCCATATTCTAGAGCTGACTTAGTAGGCTCATTTCCTGCTTTTTGCATATTCTCAATCGTTCGAGCCCCTACTTTTTCACACCATGCATCATCTTTACCATAATGAGTTACAACCTGCTCTCGAGTAGGTACGAACATTTTCATGGCAATGATTTTGAGCCCTGTTCTCTCTATTCGCTTGATGATATCCCCTACGAGAGATCTCTGAACACCATCGTGCTTTACAATCACAAACGTTCTTTCTTTTTGCGGCATATTTATTTCTGTCTACGTATACTTTTTTTAATATTAGAAACGTTCCTTCTCCTTGTATCTTTTGTCTTTATTTCATGATCTAGAATCGCATCTTCTTTTATCTGTTCAATTGTTCTTCCTGATTTCGGACGCTTGACGATATTTTCTCTCAACTGATCACTGTGAGAAAAAGCCATCTTACTTTGCTCGTCCATGTGACTTAATTTTTCACGAATTGCTTTCAATCGAAGAGCTCGTGCAATTTCAAGATTTCCTCCACTTCTACCAATTTTTTTCTTGTCTAACCCTACCTCCTGAAGAAGTTTCAATTGCTCTTTTCCTTTCTTTGTAAACTTCATCAAGAATGGAGCGAATCGAAATGCTTTTGAATCAATAACATGTTTTGCTTCAATAAGCTTGTTTTCTTCCTCAACCAATCGATCGTATGTACTTACTTCAGGTGTACTTGGTATCTCTTCTGGCTCTAGGTTGCGCTCAGTGTTCTCTTTATCTTGAAACACATACTCTGTCTCATCTTCCTCGAGACTACCGTCAGTAACAGCCATACCTCGTTCATAAATCCCCTCTTCTGGCATTCGAAACGAGAGCATTGTTTCTCGTACAGTGGGATTTGAAAACAGCTCTTCCGCTCGTTTATTTGCTTCCTCTTCAGAAAGATCGCTCACTGTGTCGACAAAATCGAGTACGACATCCTTGTGAACAAAGGGACGTTCGAGATCGCTTGCTGCAGGGAGCGCTCCCCATTCCTCAAAAAAATGTTCGATATCTGCTCTTGTCCGAATACTCTTCACGTCAGCACCCATTGTTCTTCGTGATTCAAGGTATGCGTCTACTGAATCACCCCAGAGTTTGTGTTCAAATTTTTCAATTCCATTCAAACTTGATTCTGCCAACCGCAAATCAGCTAATCGTTTTGTATATTCATACTCATCGGTATTTTCTACCTCTTTTACACTTTGAGTAAGTTTTTTTACTTTCTTTCGAAGAGGCTCAATATAATTGAACACTCTTTCTTTTCCCATTTCATACAAATGTTCTCTTTCTATTTCTTCTGGGGTTTTTTGTGCTTCAGCAGTACTTTCCGCAGAAAAATCCATTCCTTTTTTTGATTGTGGAAATATATCAACATCACTATCGTGATCATGATGATCATCATGCATTACTTCAATTGAGGTCATGTATCCAGTATAGAGACTCCCTACCAATTGGTCAAAATAATTGGTTCGTTATCTGTAATAACAATAGTATGCTCAGCGTGAGCACTCACCCCTTTGTCAGCCGTACGGTACGTGTATCCATCCTTATCAAGCACAATATGAGGTAACCCAGTAACAAGCATGGGTTCAATCGCAATGACCATACCAGGCTTCAATAACTCTCCCTTGCCTTGTTTGCCGGTATTTGGCACAAATGGATCTTCGTGTACAGCATAGCCAACTCCATGACCGGAGAGACCCTCAGCAAGAGCAAACCCTCTCTTTTTTGCGACAGATTGCACAGCAAAACCAATATCCCCTATTCGATTTCCTCCTTTCGCCTCAGCGATTCCTGCATACAAAGCTTCTTCTGTTGCACGAATAAGATTCATATGTGTTTCTGAAACAACACCTACAGGAAGAGTAACCGCACTATCGGTGATTAACCCTCTGTGAATCAAGCCTAAATCGATACTTACCACATCTCCTTGTTTTAATACTTTTTCTTCTTCATTAGGTATTCCATGAACAATTTCATCATTTACCGAAACGCAAAGAGCTGCAGGATAAGGACGCTTTGCACCCTCTGGAGTATAGTGGAGAAACGCAGGGGCATCTCCATATTCTCGTATTAATACATGCGCATATTCATTTAATTCTTTTGCCGTTACACCTGGAGCAATTTTCTGAGAAATTTTTTGCAAAATATCAGCGTGTCGTCTTCCGCCTTCTTTTAAAATCTCTATTTCTTCTGGAGTTTTATAAGTAATCATACTTATAAGGAAAGGGTGGTCTTAATATCACGCGCAACATCAGGAACCGGACGCTCTCCAGCTATGGTATGAAAATAAATTCGACTGTGAGCTTTATAAAATTCAATAGCCGGCACTACATCTTTTTCGTACCAATCAAGCCTTTTGATTATCTTTTCGTCGTTCATGTCATCCGATCTTCCGCGAGCAAGCAAATGCTTATGAGACCAATCGCGAGATACATCAAGATGAATCACGTGAGTTTTTTCAAAACCAAAAAAATCAAATGAAGTAGCAAGTACTTCCGCTTCATTTAAAGACCGAGGGGTTCCGTCAAATATTACACTCATTCCCTTTTCGTACGAATCAATCATTTTTCTCGTCCACATGAAACACGCAAGAAAATCTGGCTGTCTCACTGCGGTTTCGTAAAGCTTTTTTGATTGTATGTTCGAAAACGCACTCCCTGTAATAAACTCTCGGAAGATGTCCCCTGTTTCAACATACAAAACTGGAGATTGTGTATTTTCTGTAAGGGTCTTCTTGAGCAACTCAGCCTGAGTTCCTT
>CAYVKU010000028.1:4665-5394 GCA_964452305.1 uncultured Candidatus Saccharibacteria bacterium
GATAAAAATATATGCGTCTGCCATAAGATTAGAATAACAGAAATAGATTCTAGGTGTTAGCTTCTAACTGATAGACAATTCAATACACGCTCGTATTTTCTAAAACCTAACATCTAGTCTCTAGAAGCTATTTTAGTATTCTCGAATAGAGAGCTGAGCTTCGATTTTCTTTACAAGATCAATAACTACAGAAACAACAATGAGAAGTCCTGTACCACCTACTGCAAGAGATTGAATGCCGGTTAAACCTCGCATAATGAGAGGAAGTACTGCAATAAAACCTAAGAAGAGCGCTCCTACGAGAGTGAGCCGAGTAACAATTTTTGCAATATGCTCTGACGTCGGTTCACCTGGTCGAACTCCTGGAATAAAAGCCCCTCCTTTTTGAAGGTTCTTTGCCATTTGATCTGGATCAAACGTAACCGCGGTATAAAAATACGTAAACACAAACACAAGCAAGAAGTAAGCAATGCCGTAAAACCACTGATTCGAAAGTGTGTTAAGTGAAAAAGAAGCAATTGACTTAACTATTTGATTGCTCGCATTTGCAAGAAAACCTGCAATCAATTGAGGGAAAAGAAGGATGGAGAGAGCGAAAATAATCGGAATCACCCCTGCGTTATTCACTCGAAGAGGAATATACGTAGAAACCCCACCGTATACTTTCATTCCGCGAACTTGCTTCGCATATGTTACAGGAATAGGTCTCTCTGCTTCAGTAATAATTAC
>CAYVKU010000029.1:0-5186 GCA_964452305.1 uncultured Candidatus Saccharibacteria bacterium
GGAAGAATTTCGTATGATGGCAGAAACTGAACGCGCCCCATTCGGAAGCTCTCTGGGGCTTGCAGTATGGAATGGGAGACACTAACCAAACGGAGGACGAAAGTCCTCCGTTTTTCTATAAAAAGAGACATGATAAGCTACTCTTCATGCAAGCAGTTATTCTCTCGGCAGGAAAAGGAACACGAATGGGTAATCTTACAGATAGAACTCCTAAACCTCTTTTAAAAATAGAAGGGAAAAATCTCCTAGAACATAAATTTGATGTATTTCCTGAATATATTACCGAAATAGTCCTTGTCATCGGACACATGGGAGAACACATTAAAAATTATTTCAAAGATTCATACAACGGTATCCCTATTCAATATGTATTTGATACAACACTTACCGGCACAGCACATGCGCTCTGGCAAGCAAAAGACGTATTAGAAAAAAGATTTCTTGTAATGATGGGAGACGATTTATATGACAAAAAATCTTTAGAAGAATGTTCTCAATATGACTTTTCTATCGCTTGCAAACCTGCAAACCCAGAAGAAGATGGGAGTCGAGTAATTATAAATGAACACGGAGAACCAATACAATTCATTACTCATGAAAAATACAAAGCGACACATAACGACGGAGGACTTATTTTTACAGGACTTTATTCTCTGACTACCGACATCTTTCAATACGAACCAATAAAAATGAAAACAAAAGAAGAATGGAGCCTCCCCAGCACACTCTTGAGTGTAGGGCGTGATCACTCTATAAAAATAATCGAGACTGATTTTTGGATGTCAGTAAACTCTCCTCACGAATTACAAAAAGCAGAACGCTATTTTCTGAACAAATAAAAAGAGCGGTTCAGTATGATCCGCTCTTCATGCACCTAAAACTCAACTTGGAGATAGTAAGAATCTTTCCCTTGAACCGTATCAGAATAACAATACACTGGGATCAGAAATACGCATTGCGGTCAAATCTACCTCTCTATCCCTCACTGTCAAACTATTCTGTTTCCTTCAAAGCAGCTCGAGTATAGGTATTCCCCGCATCCCAGAGAAGCCATGAATCAAGTCCAACATCATAGGTTGCTTGGATTTGTGCACGCACCATATCTGGAGTATATGGCACTGGATAATCATTATCCTGAAGCCATGGGCGAAGCTCTACGGTAGTTGACGCGACGGTATCATTATAGATTTTCAAACGATTCACCGCTCCTTGCATTGCAAATTTAACCACGTCATATGGCACTGCATTTACATTCGCATATCCATTAAATCCATTTGGATAGTGCGATGGATACACCATCGGTGAAATGTAATCAAAGTACAAAAACGCATCCTCAAGAATCTGTCCGATACCAAGATCATCAGTGTTTGTTGTTACCATTCCAAATAAATCTGCAGATGTCTTCATGCCCGTATCCTTCAGCTGACTATGAATGTAAGCAAAAAAATCTTTTATTACTTCATGCTTTATTCTTCCTTCACTATAAGGAAAATAAATGTCTTTCATGTTCCCATCTGACGGAAACCGAATATAATCAAATTGAATCTCATCGAATCCAACACCGTAAGCATCTTTTGCTATGCGAACCAAATAATCCCAGTGTTCCTTTGATCCAGCATCAATCCAAGTGAGTCCTTTTCTGTCTCTCCATACAGCTTTATCTGAAGCTCGCTTCACCGCCGAATCAGGGCGAGTTTTTGCCATGTAGGGATCTTGGAAGCTTGCGACCCTGCCAATAACATACACATTAGATGCGTGTAATTGAGCAATGAGCTCGCGAATATCGCGTATTCGAATTTCTTCAGAACCTACTTTTTTTAATTCTGGATCAGATACTTCATAAGAAATGCGTCCCGTATCATCTTTGATATCAATAACAACAGCATTAATTTCTGTTTCTTGAATTAATTGCACAATTTTTGCACGAAGCGAAGGTGTACCGGCAACCCAACTCGTCATATAAATCCCCCGAACTGAATCGGGTGTGGGAATATGAGTTGCGACAAATTTCGGCTCTTTTACTGTTTCATCATTCTGAGAAAGAACCTGGGGAGTAGCTTTGTATTCAAATCGAGAAAAAAAAGGAGAACCTGCATAACCCAAAGAAAATATCCCAACACTTGCAAGTACTCCTCCTAGTAATACTTTCTTGAGCTCGTTATGCTTCGTCATTACATTGTATTTTGCTCTTTTGAATAATCTGGGGATGGCGCGGATGATTCTATTTCTAATCCCCCATCAACAAAAAACTCTCCTTTATTTTCTTTGCGTGTTCGCTTTATTTTACGTGCTGAAGCTCTTCTTTTTGCCGCAACAGAAAAGGAAAGGGAGACAAGAGTGAGTCCTGAAATAAAATTAATAAAATTTTCCCATGTTGAAGGAAAACCTAAGAAAGGCATGAGAAGAAGAACGAAGCCGAATGAAAAAACAATCTTATTTTTTGACATTGAAACAATTATACAATCAAGTAATACTCTGACACAATTTTAAAAACTACTCCTGCTCGCCATACACCCCTTTCAGTAAATCTAGATCTTTACCGCTTGATTTAAGTAATTCATTATTTTTTGCTCGAAGTGCTTTAAGTACTTCGACTCCACTTGGATCAGGAACCTCTTTTTCATAGAGCCGGAGAAACGATTCGAAATCTTTAATAAAACAAAATCCTCCCGCCCCCCTTCCTGATTCATCAATAGGATTCATGTGACTCTTCCCAATCCGCGGATCATTCGATACCATCTCAGAAACAACATCGTAATTGACACCAAGTTGTTTTGCTAAATCAGCAATCAAATTTACAAAGACTACTTTTGTATATAAAAATCCATTTCCAAAATATTTTACAATTTCTGCCTCCCGTGATGAACACACTTTTTCATATGGAGCCTGAGGAAGAAGTGTGAGTATGAACTTTGCCTTCTCTTCGTATTCTGAAGAATTGATTGGCATCCCCACAATGTTTCGCTCTGGTTTTTTTGCATCGTCCGCTGCAGTTTTTGCTCGCAAAAATTCTGGAGAATGAAATACAAATAGTGCAGAAAATTTCTTTTGCAATTCCTCTGTAGTTCCCGGTAGTAACGTAGATTTAATCACTGCGATACTTCCATCTTGAATACATGAAAGCGCTGATTCCACAATACTTACATCAAACCCATTTGGAGTAGTTGGCGTCGGAACTGCAATAAAGACAATACTGCACGTCTTTATTCTATCTTTATTTTCATGATACGGAGCTTCCAGTGCATACCGCACCACCTCAAAACCTCTCTCCTCAAATTCATCAGCGTAACTTTTACCGATGAATCCTTGACCGATAAATCCTACTGTAGGTTTTTGCATGTATGAATAAGTGAAATAGATACCAAAGTGAACCGAGATCTTAAATAATTGAGATTCCAAACAGTGTGGGCGTACCAGGATTCGAAACTTACAGTTTCAGTATACCTTTCACATGTTATTAAACATGTTCAAGGTTTTACGATTGGGTCCCAAACCCAATCTCACCTGGGACCTACCGAGTGAGAAACGAACACTTGGAGTTTCGCAAGACCTTTTGTGATACTTTTCAAGAGAATATATACCTTGCTGAGTGCGCGCACTAGGATTCGAACCTAGGACCTACCGAGTATCAGTCGATTGCTCTACCAACTGAGCTATGCGCGCACTCAGCAAACTAAAACATATTCTTCTGAAAAATATCCAAAAGGTGTACAGCCCCTGTAAGGGGTCAGTCGATGTCACAAATATTTTTCTCATGAAAAATTTTGCGACCCCACCTCGCGTTTACGCTCCGGCCTTGCGCTCGGGACCCATCCCGAGCTCACTCTAGCCAGCTGAGCTATACGCCCACACTATTCAGAATAGAATAAGACACTACGAAGTAACAACACTTCGTTCGAGCAATATAGCAAAAAGTTAACTAAAACAAAAGCCCCGTCAACTTGTTACAGTTGACGGGGTGGCCCAGTCTCAGTTCCGCTCAGCTCCGCTAGGGGTTCAAAGAAACAGGGCGAACATCCACTTCCAGGGTGCATGCCAGAACGGCATGTAACTCACCTCTTCACCGTGTGCATACGCAAGGATCGAAAACCCTCCGATCAAAAAGTACACAGTGAGAAGAAGTCCCAAACAGGATCCCACGAAACTCGCTCGAGATTCATGAATGCGGTTACCAGACACGTACCTCTCCCGCGTCATCCTTACCCAGGATCAACACGAGAACGGTCTCGATCACAAGCTGGACAGCGATCTCGACCATCTTCGCCACAAACGTGAACGTCGACATCAAAACCTCCTGCCGTGCGGGAATGGGGTGTGTGAAATAGCTATCTACATACTATTATATCACATAATTATAAAAAAAGTCAATAGGGATAGTTTCCAGGTGCCAGTTTCAACTGTAAGAAAATATCAGGCGCAATAACATGTCGTTTCTAAAAACTATTCACAAAACGAATCCAGCGCAGGCTTTTAGGCCTGCGCTGGATATCTACTATTCTCTATTTTGTTTCGTTCCCTTAACCCCGAAGGGTGCACTCGACTTTTCCGAGAGTCAGATGATCTTTAAGGATATCTCATCACAATCCACAGAAAAAATTCTGTATCGACACTATCAGCTTTTCTTACGAAAAACGTTTGTTCACTTGAATTACTCCACGAGCAGCTTCCGCTACCCGTGCCTTGTTACGACTTACTCCCTGTCATTGAGCTTACCTTAGGCCCGCTAATGCAGGACTTCGGGTACTCCCAACTCCCTTGAGTTGACGGGCGGTGAGTACAAGACTTGAGAACGTATTCACCGCGGTATGGCTGACCCGCGATTACTAGCAATTCCAACTTCATGAGGTCGAGTTTCAGCCCTCAATCTGAACTGGCGCCGGCTTTATAAGGATTAGCTCCGGATTACTCCATTGCGACCCGTTGTACCGGCGATTGTATTATGTGTGTGGCCCAAGGCATCAGAGGGACATGCTGACCTGGCGTCATCCTCACCTTCCTCCCCTGAAAAGGGGCAGTCTCGCCTGACACGTATAACAGGCAACGAGGGTTGCGTTCGTTACCCCACTGAAGGGAACAACTCAAATCACGAACTGACGACGGCCATGCATCACCTGTCCAGCCGCCTTGCGGCGACTCTAGTTTCCTAAAGTCTTCGTCTGGATATCTAGCCTTGGTAAGGTTCTTCG
>CAYVKU010000030.1:0-4934 GCA_964452305.1 uncultured Candidatus Saccharibacteria bacterium
AGATTTGGCCCGAGCGCTTGAGGCAGGTGACGTAGAGAGCGCAGGAGGATTATCGCCTTACATCGTCGAGTTACTAGAAGACGGAAGGAAAATTAACAGCACAATACTTCCACGTATTTTTGGTATCTTCTTTAATCAAAATCAAGCATCTATTTTTTCACAAAAAGATGTACGCGAAGCGCTTGATGCAGCGATTGATAAAGAAGCAATCGTCCGAGATGTTTTGAAAGGCTACGGAGCTACGATTCACGGACCAGTTCCGCCACTTACCCAAGAAACTCTTGGTGAAGTAGAAACTGATGAGGAGCGACTCATTCGCATAGAAACAGCAAGAGACATCCTTACTCAAGGAGGTTGGGAACAAAATGAGGAAGGTATCTGGCAGAAAAAAGTAAATGGAGAAACTCTCTCTCTTTCATTCGCACTTGCAACAGGAAACGCTGAGGAACTCAAAAATGCAGCTAATCTTGTTGTACAAAACTGGAGAGAAATCGGAGTGATTGCGACTGTTTCTGTATACGAAACGGGAGATTTAAACCAAAACATCATTCGCCCAAGAAAATATGACGCTCTTCTCTTTGGAGAAATCATTGGACGTGATCTTGATTTGTTTCCGTTTTGGCACTCTTCACAGAGAAATGATCCGGGACTCAATATTGCTCTCTACGTAAATCCACAGGGAGATAAAATCCTTGAAGAGGCGCGCATCACTATTGATCCGATAGAAAGAAGAGAAAAATATCTTGCGTTTGAAGCTCTTATTCTTGATGACGCCCCTGCTACTTTTTTGTACGCACCAAGTTACATCTACATTACTCCTCAGAAAGTAGAGAACATCACACTTGGACAGCTTACCTATCCAGGAGAACGATTTTCAAATGTACATGAATGGTTTATAGAAAAAAATAACGTTTGGAAAATATTTACTGATTAAATTATTAAATAAAAAACATGAATACAGATCACACACCAAAAGAAGAGACGGGAGCAACACCTCCTCGAGAAGGAAGTGCTCCAGCACATCGATCATTTTCTCGACCACGAGATCCTCTTGCAACAAAAAGACCTCGTACAAGCTTCTCAAAACGACCGAAGCATCTTTCTCGCACTCAACTTTCTGCACGACCTCCAGAAACAAAATTTGAAACCAAAAAAATTCCGCCTGCCGGAGAAAATATCCGTATTATTCCACTTGGAGGAGTTGAAGAAATCGGTAAAAACATGACCGCAATCGAATACATGGACGACATTATTATTATCGATTGTGGTTTTCAATTTAGAGAAGAAGATACTCCTGGTGTTGATTACATTCTTCCAAACACAAAATATCTTGAGGAAAGAAAAGAAAAAATCCGCGGAATGTTTATTACTCACGGACACCTTGACCACATCGGAGGTATTCCTTACGTAATTGATCGCATCGGAAACCCACCTATTTACACAAGAGCACTTACTTCTGTCATGGTGCGGAAGCGACAAGAAGAATTTCCTCACCTTCCAGCACTTGATATTCGCGAAGTGGAAAAAGAAGAACGAATTACAATTGGAAATCTAAAAGTTCGCTTTTTTGCGGTAACCCACACTATCCCTGATTCAATGGGAATTATTATTGAGACTCCACACGGATGGATTGTAAACCCAGGAGACATCAAACTCGATCACAATGACGGAGTGCCGACTGATGCTGAACAAAAAGAATATTCTATATTCAAAGATGCAAACGTACTGCTTCTTATGATGGACTCAACGAACGTTGAAAATCCAGGATGGTCTACACCAGAGCGATTTGTATTCCAAGGACTCGACGATATTATTCGCGAAACAAAACGTCGACTCATCATTGGAACATTTGCTTCACAAATTGAGCGTATTATTTCAATCATTCATAGTGCAGAAAAATACGGGAAAAAAGTGGTAGTAGAAGGACGAAGTATGAAAAACAACGTTGAGATTGCGGCTCAAGTTGGACGTCTCGAAATCAAAAAAGGAACACTTATTACCTCAGAAGAAATGGAATCTTATCCGCCTGACAAGATCATTATTCTTGCAACAGGTGCTCAAGGAGACGAATTCGCAGCCCTCATGAGAATGTCGAATAAGAGTCATAAATACATTCGTATCACTCCACGAGATACTATTCTTCTTTCATCTTCTATCGTTCCTGGAAACGAAAAGTCAGTACAACGCTTGAAGGATAACCTTGCGCGACAAGGAGCGAAAATCATCCATTACCGCACATCAGACGTATACATCCACTCAACAGGACACGGAAACCGAGGAGAGCTTGAATGGCTTCACCGTACAATCAAGCCTCGATTCTTTATCCCGATTCACGGAAACCACTACATGCTTCGCGTACACGAAGAAGTAGCACAATCACTCGGCATGCCACCTGAAAACGTAATCGTTCCTGACAACGGGATGATCATTGAGATTGTTGAAGAAGGAAAGAAAATAACAAAACTCAAAGAATCTGCTCCTAATGGTATCGTGATGGTAGACGGTTTTTCTATCGGAGACGTGCAGGAAGTTGTGATGCGAGATCGAAAAATGCTTGCAGAAGATGGAATGTTTGTCATCATTGCTTCGATAAACACAAAAACAGGAAAACTGCGAAAATCTCCAGATATCATCTCTCGAGGATTCGTCTACTTGCGAGAGTCCCAGGATTTACTTTCTCAAGCAAGAATTATTACAAAAAGAACAATTGAAAAAGCGAGCGCGGGAACAAATCCAATTAACTTTGATTACGTAAAAGCAGAAGTTACTGATCAAGTTGGGAAATTCCTTTTCCAAAAAACCGCTAAAAGACCTATTGTGATCCCTGTAGTACTTGGTGTCTAACAAAAAACCTCTCTAGAGAGGTTTTTTGTTTCCGCATTGCATTCTCTATTCTTAGTTCTGTATTTTAAATACATCCATCAACTTATCCCTAGTTCCTAGCGCCTATAAGCTATAAGCTATTACTATATGGATGGTTTCCTTTCCCCTTTCAAAAAGAATGCTTCGCTTTTTTCTATTTACCTTGCCAATCTTTTTCTATCTTTTCACTTCTTTCTTCTTATCTACATCCACTCATCGTTTCTTGAAGAATTCGTAAGTCAAAATATCGTTAGCGGATTATTTATTGGAGGATCAATCATCACTATCCTTCTCTTTGTATTTGCAACGCGCATTATCCACTCTGTTGGCGCACTTTGGTTTCTCTTAGGGTCTGTGCTCCTTGAATGGATTTCAATCATCGCACTCAGCGAAATGGCAAATCCTCTAATTGTCGGAGTGTTCTTTATGCTTCATATGGGATTTGTGCCAATGATTCTTTTTTCTCTTTTTTTATACCTAGAATCAGCAAATAAAGACGAGAGAGTAACAGGAGAACTGAGAGGGCTTTATCTTACCCTATCAAACATTACATTAGTTATTTCTCCAGCAATTGTAGGGTGGATATTGTACAAACATCAATTCCGTGAAGTGTTTCTTATTTCATCACTATTTTTAATACCACTTATCCTCATCACCTGGCTTCGCCTATCAAAAATTACCGTTTCCGCACCAACTCACCAATCATTTAGGGAATCATGGAAAAAAGCTCGAGAAAATAGAAATGTGTTTTTCTCAATTTTACTGTATGCATGTCTTCAGTTTTTTTATGGATGGGTAGTGATTTACCTTCCTTTGTATCTAATTCAAGAAATAGGTTTTGCGTGGTCAGAACTTGGTATCCTTTTTTCAATCATGCTACTTCCTTTCGTACTTTTTGAACTTCCTGCAGGGTATCTCGCGGACAAAAAATATGGAGAAAAAGAAATGATTGCTTTTGGCTTAGGACTCATTTCACTTACCATCTCTTTTCTCGCATTCCCAAATCATAAAATCTTTTCTCTTTGGGCACTTCTTCTTTTTGGCACACGTGTTGGAGCAGCGATTTCTGAAATCACAATAGAAAGTTTTTTCTTTAAACACGTAAACGGAAGAGACTCTGGAATAATCAGTCTATTTCGAATGATGCGCCCAGTGGGATACATCGTCGCCCCTATTGTTGCTACGATAACATTTTACCTTGTCCCTATCCGAGATTCTTTCTTTATTCTCGGAGCAATCCTTCTCATCTCCTCTACTCTTACCCTGACACTCGAAGACACTTTATAAATCAAAAGAGACGTTCCCCAGAGTCTTTTTTTACTTTTTCTATATATTGATTGACGTCAAATTTTCTTTTTAAACCTTGATCATTCATATATCGAATAGAACCAAATATCGGGCGAGAAAACCATGCCCTATCGTGAACTCCGCCAATTGACCACATAATTCCAGCATATCCATTTGGATCTCTTCCATCTAATTCGTAGGTATCATTGAGATATATCGCAATAGCAAGTGCCTCATCAACATGTGCTGTCCATTCCAGAATTTTTTTTGCCCAATACATGCGCATATACCCATGCATTTTTCCGGTTGATACCATTTCCATTTGAGCTGCATTCCATATTGGATCATGCGTGTTTGCTTTTTCAAACTCCTCTCTTGTATATACATACGATCGCTTGTCACTTGCGGAATGATCGTGTGATTTTTTTGCCCAATCAGGAAACGCTTCGCGTGACGTATAGTTTTTTTCATAGAAACAAAAATTCTCCGCAAGTTCCCTTCTCACGATAAGTTCTTCAAGAAATGCTCCTGCGCTTTGCTCTAACGTCATTGGATCATCCCCTTCTTTTGCGGCATTTTTATGTTTATGAAGTAAATCTTCTATACGAACACCCACAAATGAAGATACTTCCTTTGCAACATACTCAGCGCTTATATGACCGAAATGAAGATATGGAGAGAGATTCGATTGCCCAGATTTACTTGGATCATTACGAGTAGATCCATAATGAAGAAGTTTCTCTGTCAAAAAAACGGTGAGAGCCTTTTTTGCTTCATCTTCACCA
>CAYVKU010000031.1:0-4725 GCA_964452305.1 uncultured Candidatus Saccharibacteria bacterium
TCAACCCATAGTGATCTTCTTTTCTTTACTGATAAAGGAAAAGCATTCCAGATCAAAATGTACGATATTCCAGAAGGGAAGCGTGCAACACGAGGAAAATCAATCATGAACTTCATCGCCCTTGGATCTGAAGAGCGTATTACATCGATTCTCCCTGTACCAAAAGAAGCAAAAACAAAAGATGATTTGTCTCTTATGATGGTGACAAAACAAGGAATTGGAAAGAAGGTGTCTGCAAAATCATTTGCTGATGTGCGCTCAAGTGGAATCATTGCAATTAAACTTACCAATGATGATTCTCTCGTATCGGTATCTATTGTTGAGAAAGGTGACACCGTTGCTGTTGTTACTCAAAAGGGTCAATCAATACGATTTAAAGAATCAGATATTCGGGAAATGGGCAGAAACGCGGCAGGAGTGCGTTCTATTAAACTAGGGAAAGGTGATGTGGTGATTGGAGCACAAAGTGCAAGAAAAGGATCATCTCCAATGCTTCTCGTCTTGTCTCAAAACGGATATGGGAAAAAGACCGACCTTGAAGAATATAAGGTGCAAAATCGAGGAGGATCAGGAATAAAAACAGGAAATGTGACTGCAAAAACCGGCCCAATTATTGCGTCAGCAATACTTACTGAAACAGAAGAAGAGATTGTGGCAATTTCAAAGAAAGGACAAGTGATTCGTACGTCAATTGAAGAAATTCCAGAATTAGGTCGTCAAACACAAGGTGTGCGTATCATGAAACTTCGAGAAGGAGATCAACTTGCTTCTGTGATCTGTCTCTAACTATACGGAAAAAAGAATAGAGAATAGTAAATACGAAAAAACACCGCGCAACTATCTACACCGTTTAGTGTTTTTTGTTCATTATTCTCTATTTATTCTGTATAATTGATACATGTTTTCTGATCCGAAAAAAAATGTAAAAGAAATGCGTCTTTCGGAAGGATCGAGCGTTGCTGACTTTGGATCTGGCTCAGGGCACTATGTGTTTGCGTTGCGTGAAGTAGTTGGGGAATCAGGAAAAGTGTTTGCTGTTGATATTCAAAAAGATCTTCTCACAAAAACAAAAAACGAAGCATTAAAACTCGGCTACACAAATGTTGAGGTGGTATGGGGAGATCTTGAAAAGGAACATGGAAGCAAGCTACATGCGGGTATACTTGATGGACTTGTGATTTCTAATTTACTTTTTCAGGTAGAGAAAAAAGATTTACTTATACAAGAAGCATCTCGCGTGCTTAAATCCGGTGGGGTGTTGCTTGTTATTGATTGGACAGATTCATTTGCAGGAATAGGTCCTTCAAAAGAGAGGGTGGTATCAAAAGAATTCATTTCTGATCTTTGTGAAAAAAATAGCTTCATGTATCAAAAAGATATCGATGCCGGTGTTCATCATTATGGAATAGTATTCAAAAAAGTATGATTGATGGAATGACAAAATTTCAGTTAATTCTTTCGGGTGTATTTGGTTTTTTCCTTTTAGTGGGAATTCTTATCTTTGCGATGGCAAGACCAAATTCTGGAGGAAAGGCGAATGTGGTTGTATGGGGTTCTATTCCTCAAGCCTCATTTTCTCGAGTGCTCATGAACATTCCTTTAAACAAAGACAATCGTGTGCAGATTTCATATAAGTATGTGAGAGATATTGATTTCGATACTCAATTTATCGAGGCGCTTGCACGAGGTGAGGGTCCTGATGTTGTTATGATCGGACAAGACAGTTTTTTAAAGCATCGAGACAAGCTGGTGACGGTTCCATATTCTTCATATACAGAGCGTGATTTTAAAGAAACATTTATAGAAGAAGGGGAATTGTTTCTTGACGAAAAAGGAGTGTATGCATTTCCTCTTGTTGTAGATCCGCTCGTGCTCTATTGGAATCGAGATATCTTTACGAGTGCAAGTATCAGTAATCCTCCTCAATATTGGGATGAGTTGTACGAGCTATCTCGTGTACTTACTCAAAAAGACGGTGCGTTTAATATTACCCGAGCAACAATTCCTTTTGGTGAGTATGGAAATGTAACCAACAGTAAGGAGATTATCTCAGCTCTCATGATGCAAGCGGGAGCTCCTGTGGTGTCTAAGCTATCGCAAAATCGCTACACTGCAGCGCTTACTTCTTCTGAGACACAGAATGAACTCGTTCCTGCTGTACTCGCAATGAACTATTACACCGAATTTTCAAACGCTGCGAAACCTCATTACACATGGAATCGTTCTCTTCCTCCGTCACAAACAATGTTTCTTTCAGGAGATTTGGCACTCTATCCTGGGTTTGCGGGAGAGCAATCATTACTTCGTTTAAAAAATCCAAATTTAAATTTTGGTGTTTCTCCGCTTCCACAATCTCGTGATTCTGTGAGAAAAATTACTTTCGGAAAACTCCAAGCTCTTTCGGTGGTACGTACATCAAAAAATCCTAGCGCTTCATTTATTGTTATTTCAGGTCTCATTCAAAAAGACGCAGTCGAAGCGTTTGCAAAAGAGCTTACCCTCTCTCCATCACGAAGGGATTTGCTTGCGGTAAAGCAAGGAGAAGCGAGCAATTCAGTATTTTATGAAAGCGCTCTTTGGTCACGCGCATGGGCTGATCCAGATAAAAATGCTACCGGAGAAATTTTTCGTGACATGGTTGAGTCTATTACCGGAGGAAGAGAGCGATCGATTCAATCAATTAACCGTGCAAATGCTGCGCTTCAAAATTTGATTGATAAGATCAATAATTAACATGAAATCACTTTTTGCAAAAATCATTCCACTCCTTGCGCTTGTTCCGTTTCTAGTCCACGGACAAGAAGGAGCAACTTCAACGTTCATTGTTTGTAGTGGTCCAGATTGTAATTTTGGTCACGTTATTCAACTTCTCAAAAATATTGTTGATTTCCTTATTGTGTTTTCAACAGTAGTGGTATCAATTACATTTTCTTGGGCTGGATTCCTGTACCTCTCATCGCAAGGTGATCCTGGAAAAATGAAAACCGCAAAAGGGATATTTGAAAAAGCTGGAATCGGTTTTGTAATCGTGCTTTCAGCATGGCTTATTGTAAACACGCTCATGCGAGCCCTTGTCTATGATGAATTTATTTTTCAATAGCTCTGATACAATAATAATCATATGAAAAAAATCTATTATTTTTCATTGTCTGCTTTCTTATTGTTGCCAGTGCTTCTTGGTGCACAAAATACGGTCAATAACCGTACATTTCGTATTGAATTTCCAAACCCTGTGCGTAGTGCAAGTAATCTCTATGAATTTATTGCTCTGGTATTAAACAATGTCGTGATGCCTCTTGGAGGGGTAGTGGCGGTGCTTTATATTATTCTTGCTGGTTTTCATTTTGTAACCGCGCGAGGTAATGAAACAGAACTTGCGAAAGCACGTGGAGCTCTTCTTGGTGCTGCAATCGGTACAGCAATCATCCTTGGAGCATGGGCTATTTCTCAAGCGATTCAAGCAACAGTTAATCAGGTTATTGCTCCGTAACATGAAGCAGGTTTTTTCATTTCTTATCCTCATCTCTCTTCTGGTAAGCGCGCCAGTACATGCTCAGTCGGTGTGTCCGGGGAGTGTATTTGGGCCAGGAAATACCCCAGGAAATTTTACAGAGTTTGTATGTTTTTTTGTTGATATCGTTGATAGCCTCATTCCTCTTTTTGCTTCACTCGCATTCCTTTCGTTTATGTGGGGAATTGTGCAGTTTATTCGCTCAGCGGGGGATGAAAAAAAAGTTTCTGGCGCAAAAGAAATTATGTTTTGGGGCGTGATTGGATTGTTCGTGTTATTTTCAATCTTCGGTCTTATCCAGCTTCTCTCATCTACGTTTTTCGGAGGAGCTCCAATAGGGGTGCCACTTCTTCCTCAATAATATGAAATCAATTATTATTTCAATCGCAACGTTCTTCGTACCTTTTATATCTCATGCGCAAATTGGTAGTGTGCAGGATCTTATTGATACACTCACTTCGCTTGTACAAACAACATTGATACCAATAGCAGGGTCAATCGCTTTTTTCGTATTCTTTTTAGGAATTGCAAAGTTTATTTTCTCTGGAGGCAACGAAAAAAATATCGAAGAGGGCAAAAGATTTATGTTTTGGGGCGTGATTGGACTGTTTGTGCTTACTGCTGTGTTGGGAATTATCATGGTTATCCAAATCATGTTTTTTGGAGGCCCGTTTGGGTGGGATATTCCGATAAATCGAAACCCGTAATTATCCCCAGAGCCTTGTTGTGTAGCCATTTTTACGGTACAATATGAAGGTACTACAAGGTATGGTTATTAACGTTAATATGCAAATTATGAAGAAGTTTACCAGTGCTCTTGTTCTTGGATTTTTGCCAGTGTTTGCAGGTGCTCAAACAAATTTCCAGATTGATGGTTTCATTAACCTCATCAACCAAATCGGAAATCTGATTCAGACAATGATTCCGTTTGTGGCAGCGCTTGCTCTTTTGTTCTTCTTCTACGGTCTCGCAATGTTTATTCTTTCTGCGGGAGATGATGGAAAACGTGATGAAGGAAAGAAAATCATGTTCTGGGGTGTTATTGCACTCTTCGTGATGGCGTCAGTGTGGGGAATTATTCAAGTTCTCGGAAGTCTCTTCGGAGTTGATACTGGAGGATCAATCGATGTTCCTACAGTGATTAGCTAATTCATATGACTATTGTTCCGATTTTAAGTCGGATCAACCAGTACATTCTGAATCCTCTTATCCTA
>CAYVKU010000032.1:0-4629 GCA_964452305.1 uncultured Candidatus Saccharibacteria bacterium
GATCATACAAAAAAACCACAAGACTTTAAAGAGTCGTTGTGGTTTTTTTGTTTGGTATACGTTTTATTTTTTGCTTTCTACGTATGTCAGTGCCATTTTCTGATCTTTTGGATCAAAAAGACTGATTTTAAACGAATACGTTTTTCCGAGTTCTAGAGTTTCTCGAAGTTTTTCTTCGCTTCCAAATTCTGAAATATGCACGAGGCCAGCAACACCTTCTTCGATAGACGCAAGTGCTCCGTGCTTATTGAATTTAATAATAACCCCTTTCACTTCATCGTCTTTCTTGTATTTCTTCGAAGCCTCAACCCAAGGGTTTTGTTTCAAAGCTTTGATTGAAAGTGATACTTTGCCATCTTTGATGTCGATAACTTTTACTTTCACTTTGTCACCAACTTTATAGAGAGATCGTGGATTTTCAACAAGAGCCCAATCCATTTCTGAAATGTGCACAAGTCCTTCGAGTCCTTCCTCAATTTTTACGAAGATACCGAAATCAACAATACCTGTCACTTCTCCAGAGAGCTCATCTCCAAGAGTGTATTTATCAACCATAACTCCTCTCTCTTTCGTCTCTTGTCCTTTTTCAGAGAAAATAAGTTTTCCTTCTTTTGGAATTGCCGCGATGATTGTGACGGTGAGACGCTCATTTACGAGTTTCTTTAATTCTTCAAGAATGCGATCCTTGTCTCCATCAGATACACGAGGATAGTGTTCTGGTTTTAATTGAGATGCAGGAAGGAATCCTTGGATACCTTGCCAAGAGAGAATAAGTCCGCCTTTGTTTGCGTCAGTAACAGGAAGATCAAAAGGCTTCTTGTCTCGAATCGCTTCTTCAGCTTCACCCCAGATAAGTGCTTGCCGAGCTTCTTTGAGGGAAATTTCAATGTAACCTTCTTTGTTGTCTACAGAAATTACTTTTCCCGCAACAGTATCTCCGATATTTATTTTTCGGATGATGTCTCGTGCGTTTAGATATTCGCGACCATAAATAATTCCTGTCCCAAACGGAGGTAGGTCGATGTAGACTGCTCCTTTATCAATGGAAATAACTTTTCCTTCGATAAGATCTTCAACTCCTGGTGGAGTGGCGCTGTCAGAAAGAATCTGAACCATTGGGCCAGATTTTTTCTGTGCTTCGTCTTCTGTATGTAATTCTTTTCCTTTTGTCATACGAAAAAAACGCGTTGGGTCTCCGTCGAACTGAAGTCTTCAAGATAGGGAATCGGGAAGACGGAGGATTACCTCTGCGTAGTAAATGAATAATTCTGGGATTACCCAGGCTCCTACCTTACAAGATAAGAGGGGATTTGTCTATACAAACTCAAAGTAATAATAACAATGCGACCGCATTGTTATTATTACTTTGAAAAACATACGAATGGACACGGAGGAAGTGAGTAGGGGGAAATATGAAAACAAAAAACCACACATACATTGTGTGGTTGAAGGTACCCCGAGGGCGAGCTTGTGGGAGGGGTCGCCCTCGGGGGTCCGTCTTTTTCTTTTTTGACCCTTTTCTTTTTCTTGTGTTTTCGATAGTCAGTTCCAGTCCCAGTTACTCCGGAGAGTATCTCAGGTAGTAACTAGGATGATGGTCTGTCCTCCAGAGGGGACCAAGTCCCGGTTTGCTCCGATTTCTTTTTCTTGTGTCCGTGATCAGAAGGCGTTGCCGGCCTTCCGTGCGATCTTGTTCGCGTTGATTCGGGCGTTGGCGAGGGCGAAGCACCGCTTCGCCGGATCCGTGCTGCCGCCAATCATGCGGTTCTGACTCATCGTGCTGTCCTCGAGCATGTTTCAGCTCGTTTCTGCGGATGATCGGATGGTGTGGTGTCCGCCCATACTCTCTTTTCGTGTGAGAAGGTAGCAAGGGGCGAGATCCACGCGATTGCGCCGGGTACTGCACTCTGTGAGGGGGGGGGTCATGCTCGGTATTTTTCCTAGCCCTTCGACTCTTGATTAGAATCTCGGGGTAGATGAGCCGGCAACCTCCTTGAAGTCAAAAAGGTGGATTGGGTATTTAACGTACCCTGTGAATGAACTGTACCGATTAAATATAGCATATCTATATATATTGTCAAGTACCTCTCATACTTAAAAAATATAGCTCCCATGCTATACTAGTCCCACTATGGTTATCTCATATCACGGCATTCAGTCATTCAAGATTCAATTTGGCGACACGGTAATTGCCTACAATCCCATTTCTAAGGATTCAAAGGAAAAAGGGGTTAAATATGGCGCAGACATCGTTCTTATTTCAACAGAACATCCTGATATGAATGGAGCGGAAAACGCTGCACGAGGAGATCGAGAGCCGTTTGTGGTTCGTGGTCCTGGTGAGTATGAAATTGGAGGAATCTTTATTCGAGGATTTTTGTCTAAAAGCGGAGTGGGCGGAGGAATGTTGAATACGGTTTACATGCTTACTCTCGAAAACATGAATCTTTGTTTTCTCGGTGCAATCGATTCTCTTGATTCACTGGATGCAACTACAAAGGAGGCGCTCGATGATATTGATATTCTTTTTGTTCCCATTGGTGGTGGCGAAGTGCTTTCTCCGTCAGATGCATATAAAGCTTCAGTGAAACTCGGTCCAAAAATTGTGATCCCAATGCACTACGATTCAAAAGAAGCTCTTAAAACATTTTTCAAAGAGGGAGGTGAAGATTCTGTATCTGCGGTTGATAAGCTTACACTCAAGAAAAAAGATTTGGACGGAAAAGACGGAGACATTATGGTGTTGTCGCCTTCTGTGTGAGTTGTATAGTACTAGTATGTATCAACGATATCTTGAACAATTAAAAAAACGCTCAGACAGGCACAAAGAGAGATTCGCTCTTTCAGTCTCAGGTGGTATTACCGCAATCATTTTTGTGCTCTGGGCTTCAGTTATTGTTCCGCAAAATATTGGTACTCTCGCGCAAGAAACAAAAGAAACAGAACAGAAAGACACTCCCGTTTCAGTTCTTTCAAGTGGTGTTGCTCAAGTGTACAATGCAGTGCTTGAGGTGTGGGATAAGGGAAAGGATGATGTAAAAACGATTGATATTCAGTCCGAGTATTTGAAGATGAAACAAGAAGTAGAAGAAGGAACTATTGTTATTCCACCTCCTGCTCAAGCGAGATAATTTTTTATGGCAAAAGAAAAAAAACCTGAACAACATATTGAGAATGAAAGAGTGAGCGTGGTATCGCGTAATATTGTTTTGGAAATGAAAGAGTCGTTTATCGACTACGCAATGTCCGTTATTACTGATCGAGCGCTTCCCGATGTGCGCGATGGATTAAAGCCGGTACACCGAAGAATTCTCTACGCGATGAACGGCATGGGTCTTTCTGCGGGAGCTAAGTTTCGAAAATCTGCAACTGTGGTAGGAGATGTGCTTGGAAGTTATCACCCACACGGAGATGCTTCTGTATATGACGCAATGGTAAAAATGGCTCAAGAGTTTTCTACTCGTTATCCTCTCGTATTAGGACAAGGAAACTTTGGTTCAATAGATGGTGATAATGCGGCTGCGTACCGATACACGGAAGCAAAGATGTCTAAAATCGCAAGTGAGCTTTTGCGTGACATTGAGAAAGACACCGTACTTTTTCGACCAAACTACGATGGTAGTAAAAAAGAACCATCCGTTCTTCCTGCATCAGTCCCAAACCTTCTTCTCAATGGAACTCTTGGTATTGCGGTTGGAATGGCAACGAATATTCCGCCTCATAACTTAAACGAAGTATGCGATGCGGTCTCTTTTTTGATTGATAATCCTGATGCCACAACAGAAGACTTGCTTGGATTTATCAAAGGTCCAGATTTTCCAACAGGAGGAATTATTTTCAATCAAAAAGACATTCATCACGCATATGCTACTGGACGTGGAGGAATCGTTGCGCGCGGTGTAGCAGAAATTGTAGAAACCAAACTCGGTCTTTTCCAAATCGTGATTACTGAAATTCCGTATCGAGTAAATAAAGCAGATCTTATTGAAAAAATCGCTGAGCTTCATCGAGAAAAGAAGATTGAAGGAATAAAAGGTCTCCGTGATGAGTCTGCAAAGGATATCCGTATTGTGATTGAATTAAAAACAGGAAGTCAGCCACAAAAAGTATTAAATACACTGTATAAACATACTCAACTTGAAGATACGTTCCACGTTAATCTTGTTGCGCTTGTAAACGGTATTCCTCAAACACTTTCGTTAAAGACGATTCTTGAAGAGTTTATTGTGCACAGAAAAGAAGTTATTCGTCGTAGAACAGAGTTTGATTTGAATAAAGCGCTTGATCGCGAACATATTCTTCTTGGTCTCAAAAAAGCACTTGATCATATTGATAAAATCATCAAGCTTATTCGCGCTTCAAAAAACGTTGAAGAAGCACACCAAGGGCTCATGAAGGAGTTTAAATTCTCTGATCGACAAGCAACTGCTATTCTTGAAATGAAACTCCAAAAACTCGCTGGTCTAGAGAGGAAAAAAATTGAAGATGAATTAAAAGAAGTACAAGCACTTATCGAGGAATTGCGCGGCATTCTTGCAAGTGCAAAGAAGGTAGTTTCAATTATCAAAAAAGAGCTTGCAGAAGTTATTGAAAAATACGGAGATTCACGCAGAACGAAAGTGGTAAAGC
>CAYVKU010000033.1:0-664 GCA_964452305.1 uncultured Candidatus Saccharibacteria bacterium
GACAGGACACCATGTGTTTGGAAAAAGAATTTCTGGCTTGTCGTCTCTCAAGATGAGGAGAAACAATTTCCGCCAAAGAAGAAATACTACAATGCCCGCTTTCGATGTCTGGGTAACTTGTGTTAATGCGGTATCCATGTACTTGCCTCCAGGAGAAGGTTTTTGTCTACGGCACATCCTATACTAGTTGCTATTCAAGTCAATTTGTATGGTTTTGTATATAATAGAAAAAGGAGATTCTTATGAACCCAGAAAAGATTACCTATTTCGCTGAAACAGATGCTCGTAATAAACGGGTGGCGTTTGGTATTCGCTCAAAAGATCGCACTCGTCACGTCTATGTGATTGGAAAGACAGGTATGGGTAAATCGACTGCGCTTGAGAATATGGCGGTGCAAGATATTCAAGGTGGGGAAGGAATGGCATTTATCGATCCTCACGGAAAAACCGCAGAACTGCTTCTTGAATACGTTCCACAAAATCGCATTAAAGATGTTATTTACTTTGCGCCATTTGATACCGAGCATCCAATCTCATTTAATGTGATGGAAGATGTGGGTCCCGACAAGAGACATTTGGTAGTAAACGGGCTCATGTCTGCTTTTAAAAAAATCTGGGTTGATGCGTGGAGTGCTCGAATGGAATACATTTTGAGTAATACACT
>CAYVKU010000033.1:756-3201 GCA_964452305.1 uncultured Candidatus Saccharibacteria bacterium
AGCAAATGTTTCTGATCCATCAGTGAAATCATTCTGGGTGGATGAATTTGAGCGATACGGTGAGCGTTACATGCAAGAAGCTGGTGCCGCTATTCAAAACAAGATTGGACAATTTACCGCAAACCCTCTCGTTCGAAATATTATCGGTCAGCCAAAATCGACCTTTGATATGAGAAAGGTGATGGATGATCAAAAGATTGTGATTATCAACCTTTCAAAAGGTCGTGTGGGAGAGCAGAATGCCAATCTTTTAGGATCAATGCTCATCACTCGTATTTATCTTTCAGCAATGTCACGAGCTGATGCAAGTGAATCGGTGCTTAAAAATCTTCCAAATTTTTATTTGTATGTGGATGAGTTTCAATCCTTTGCAAATGAATCATTTGCAGATATTTTGTCAGAGGCAAGAAAGTACAAATTAAATCTCACAATCGCGCATCAATACATTGATCAGATGTCTGAAGAAGTTCGCTCTGCAGTGTTTGGAAACGTGGGTACCATGATCACATTTCGAGTGGGGGCATATGATGCTGAGGTTTTAGAGAAAGAATTTGCCCCTGTATTTACTGCAGAGGATTTGGTAAATCTCGGTGCGTTTCAAATTTACCTTAAACTCATGATTGACGGGGTGACATCTCAACCGTTTTCGGCAACAACTCAACCTCCAATTCCTAAACCAGAGATTTCTTACAGAGATGATGTGATTGAGCATTCCAGGGCATCATTTGCACGTCCAAAGCTTGATGTTGAAAAAGAAATTCGCGCTTGGCATGAAGAAGGTCAATCTGGTGAAAAGACGCCTCAAGCAAAAAATCAACATACATTTCATCAAGGAAATAAAACAACTCATCATGAACAAAGAAATGAGAGAAAACCATTTAAAGATCAGAAAGAAATAAAAAAAGAAAAGAAAGAAGTATTCAATGCGATTATTGCAGAGGAGAAAAAAGAGATGGATCGTATTGCGCCAAAAATTTCTTTAAAAGATTTAAGAGGACAAAATAAAGTAGATAGAGATGCAAAACCAGCTCATGTAAATGAATTAAAAAAAGCACTTGAAGCACTTATTCCAAAAAAAGGGGAAGTAAAAGAAAAGATACCTGCATCACCTACAGAGAAATCTTCACAAAAAGAAGAAAAACCACAGGCTGATGAAACAAGGAAGACTTCAAAATCTAGCCCTCACGAGATTCCTGAAGATGAATTAAGGAGGCTTTTAGAGGTGGATATAGAAAGCTAGTTTTCCATACGTTGGTTTCTTAACTCTTGTTTTGGTAGAATAGCTTAAATGGAAGGAAAACATATACTGGTAACGGGAGGAGCTGGCTTTGTCGGCTCTCATTTGTGTGAAGCGCTTTTGAAAGCAGGGTATCAAGTCACATCGCTTGATAATTATTTCACTGGCAAAGAAGAAAACCACATTGCAGGAGTAAATTACATTAAAGGACATACAAAAGATATAGATACCCTTATCTCATTTCGACCTGATTGTATTTACCACTTAGGAGAATATGCAAGGGTAGAAAAAAGTTTTGAAGATACGGCTTTAGTTTATGATTTAAATCTTGTCGGTACGTTTTCAGTACTTGAGTTTGCTAGAAAGCATATGACTAAAATTGTATACGCTGGATCAAGTACAAAATTTGCAGAAAAAGGACTTGGAAGAAACCAGAGTCCGTACGCGTGGAGTAAGGCAACCAACACTGACTTAGTGCAAAATTACGGGGAATGGTTCAATCTTCCGTATGCAATAACTTATTTTTATAACGTATATGGACCCCGTGAAATTGCTACAGGTCCGTACGCGACAATATTAGGAATATTCACTACAGCTTATCGAGAGCAAAGACCTCTTACGGTAGTAGCGCCTGGCACGCAAAGAAGAAATTTTACTCATATATATGACATTGTATCTGGTCTTATGCTTGTTGGTGAAAAAGGGGAAGGGGATGGGTACGGACTTGGTGCAGAAGAAAGTTATTCCATACTCGAATTAGCAAAACTATTTTCGGATGACATAGTTATGTTACCTGAAAGAAAAGGAAACCGTGTAGATTCTCCTCTTGATACTGCAAAATCAAAACTTCTCGGATGGAAACCACTTCATAAATTGGAAGATTATATTTCTGCATTAAAGCAAAAATAATAATGAAAAAAATACTGATATTTTCTCTTTCGTACTACCCTCGGTTTGTCGGGGGTGCTGAGGTGGCTATTAAAGAAATTACTGATCGTATCTCTCCAGAAGAGATTGAATTTCACATGGTGACACTTCGCTATGATTCAAAACTTCCTAAATACGAAAAGATAGGAAGCATTCATGTGCATCGAATCGGATTTACAAAAAAGAATCCATCCATTGCAGATCTAAGGGCGTTGCCGCTTCATTTGAATAAGTTTTTATTTCAGTTCGAGGCTTTTTTTGTAGCACTACGACTTCATAAA
>CAYVKU010000034.1:0-1278 GCA_964452305.1 uncultured Candidatus Saccharibacteria bacterium
CGAAAGACACTACTTCTACCTGGCATCCGTGAGTATTTCTTAGATATTCAACAAGTGGAATAAAATCACCGTCCCCTGTCATCAAAATAACGGTATCGAGCTTGTGGGCCATTTTTACTGCGTCCATTGCAATACCTACATCCCAATCTGCTTTCTTTGTCCCTCCAAAAAATATCTGGAGATTTTTAGTTTTTGTTTCAATCCCTGCTTTTTCGAGTGCGTCAAAAAAGTTTTTCTCTTCTCCAGATTCTGTCGTAATAACGTATGCAATTGCTCGAATAAGAGATCGTCCTGCAAGAGCATCTTTTACAACTTGGGCAAAATTAACTCGAGCGTGATACAGATTTTTGGCACTATGATAAAAATTTTGAGTATCAATAAAAATTCCTACTCGTTGGTCTTTGTGTTTAATGATCGCCATAAATAAAATATAAAAATAAAATAAAAACCCGATATCGGGTTTTTATTAAGCTGCTTTTTTCTTCAAATTAAGCTTCTTCATGAGTGCGTTATATCGCTTCGTATCTTTCTTCTGAAGATAGTTCATGTGAGCTTGTCTGTCAGACACCATGCTAAGAAGACCTCTTCGTGAGTGGTTATCTTTCTGGTGCTTTTTGAGGTGAAGAGCTAATTCTTCAATTTTCTTCGTAAGAAGAGAGATTTGCACCTCAGGAGAACCCGTATCTGCGTCGTGAATTCGGGTTTCTTTAATAATTTTTTGCTTTTTTGTTTTCGCTATCATTTCCTATACGATAGCAGGAAATATGCTTTTTTGCAAGGGGGGCATCTAGAGCGGGTTGTGTCGCACAATATTCTAGTATTTCTTGGTATACTCAGTGTATGAATCTTGAAACCCTCGTCCGCCACTTCCTTGAACACGTTGAAATTGAGAAAGGAAGGAGTTTAAAGACGGTGGAAAACTACAAACGCTATCTAGAGGTATTTTTAGAGCACACGAAGATCACTTCCCCATCAGATATCACAGATGACTGTATTCGCGAATACCGTCTATGGCTTAATAGAAAAGAAAGCGGAGTGGTGCGTGACGGTAGAAAGGATACGCTTAAGAAAAAAACCCAAAATTACTATCTCATTGCTTTACGAGCGTTTCTCAAATATCTCATGAAACGAGGAATCCCGTCCCTTCCTCCGGAGAGGATTGAGCTTGCAAAGGTTCCTGAAAGATCTCTCGATCTTATTACTGACTATGAACTAAAGCGAATTCTAGAAGCGCCTAAAGGAAAAGAATTGGTTGATTTACGAGATAAAGCGATTCTC
>CAYVKU010000034.1:1288-3009 GCA_964452305.1 uncultured Candidatus Saccharibacteria bacterium
ACAGGATTACGAGTTTCGGAGCTATGCTCTCTCCCCCGCGACCTCGATTTGTCTCGCGACGAATTTTCTGTGCGGGGAAAGGGAGACAAAGTAAGAGTGGTATTCCTCTCTGACAGTGCCCGAAAAGCCCTAAAAGAGTATCTTTCCGAGCGAAAAGATATGGAGGATTCTATGTTTGTAAGTTTGAGTTCTCGAGCAAAAAAAGGCGGAAGCAGGCTCACCTCCCGATCTATAGAGAGAATTGTGAAACACTATGCAATTAAGGCAGGTATATCAAAAAAAGTAACACCTCATGTTATACGGCACAGTTTCGCGACTGATTTACTGCAAAACGGAGCCGATTTACGTTCAGTACAAGTGCTTCTAGGGCATGCAAATATCGGGACAACACAAATTTATACTCACGTTACAGATCAACACCTTCGAGATATTCACAAAAAATTTCACAATAAAGGGAAATCTTAGGAAGTTTTGCATTTGTCACGTAATCTAGTTGATATGCGTATTATTTCGTGGAATGTAAATGGCATCCGTGCAAATCATCGAAAAGGTGGTTTTGACTGGCTTCTTTCACAAAGAGCAGATGTTTTTTGTATTCAAGAGACAAAAGCTCGTCCAGACCAATTAGGTGAAGAAATTCTTCGTCCCGAAGGCTACCGCTCTTATTTCAATAGTCATGATGAAAAAAAAGGATATAGCGGAGTCGCTCTCTATACCATGTCTTCCCCTATTTCCATTCTCGAGGGATTCCGGCCATCTGATTCAGATCAAGAAGGGAGAATTATTGGTATAGAACATAATGATTTCTATCTTATTAATGTGTATTTTCCTAATGGAGGCGGTGGACCAGAAAGGTTGGCTTATAAACTCGATTTTTACAATAAATTTCTGGAATGGATACAAATATTAGAAAAAACCGGGAAAGGAGTTATTTTTTGCGGAGATGTAAATACTGCGCATAAGGAAATCGATCTGGCGCGACCAAAGGAAAATGAAAAAAATACAGGATTCCTTCCTGAAGAAAGGGCGTGGATCGATCAAGTTGTTTCAGCTGGATTTGTTGACGTGTATCGACATTTCTATCCTGACAAACAAGATATCTATACGTATTGGGATATGAAAACATTTGCTCGAGAAAGAAACGTTGGTTGGAGAATTGATTATTTTTTCGTGAGCACTTCGTTATTGCCGAGAGTGAAATCAATTAAGATTCATGACGATATCTTAGGATCAGATCACTGTCCGATAGAAATGGACATCGATGTCTTATAAGATATCCACAGAATTTATTTGTTGTCTTTTAATGTCTGTTATAATCATTCCAGATCGCCCGCAGAAGTTTTCGGACATACGCGGGCAATAGTACATTGAGTGCTTGCGCAGCACCGAAAGATCACATGGTCTGAGGTCGTCACGGGCAGTCGTTATATCTACACCCTCCACAATTTTTTGTTTTTCGGATATACGACCCGACTTCTCTCTCACTGTGCGCCTCTTTCTTGTTTTTCTGAGCCGTTCAAGAACCGCAACTCTTGAGCGGCTTTTTTATACAGAATATTTTTTCTTAATCGACTGGATTGCCTTATTATCCTCTTCTTCTTTTTTCTTTTTCGCTCGCTTCCCTTTTTCTAAAAGCTCTGCATCAGAAAGGTTGTTTAGCTCGAGAGCTATTTCTATAAGCTGATTTTTAGTGTTTTTTTTCGGATCTTCAAGTACTTCTT
>CAYVKU010000035.1:0-208 GCA_964452305.1 uncultured Candidatus Saccharibacteria bacterium
TGTTCTTCCAATGCGATGCACATAGTCATCGTATGTTGCTGGAATATCAAAGTTAATAACATGACTTACGTTTGGAATATCAAGTCCTCGAGCAGCAACATCAGTCGCAACCAAGATACTTACCTTTCCATCTTTAAAGTTTTGAAGGGCACGTTGTCTTTGACTGTGAGATTTATCACCATGAATTGCGTCTGATTTAAAACCTCTT
>CAYVKU010000035.1:218-2516 GCA_964452305.1 uncultured Candidatus Saccharibacteria bacterium
ATTTAACTCTTGAGATAACTTCTGAACACCAAATTTTGTTCTTCCAAAGACAATAACCTTATCAAAACCTTGAGTTGAAAGAAGGTCAGAAAGTGCATCTACTTTCGCTTGTCCAGGTTTCATTGTCACAATATTTTGATCAACATTTTTTGATGTATCTCTTGTTTTCACAGAAATAGATACTGGCTCATGCAAAAATGATCCAATAAGTCGTTCGATTTCCGGAGAAAGTGTAGCTGAGAAGAACAGTGTATGGCGAATCTTAGGCATCTGATCCATAAGATAGCGCATGTCATCAATGAATCCCATATCGAGCATTCGATCAGCTTCATCAAGTACTACTGTTTGCATTTTTGATAAATCAAGACTTTTTCTTTCAATCAAGTCTTTCAATCGTCCAGGAGTTCCGATCACAAATTGATTCACGTATTTCAAATCACGAATTTGAGGAGCAATATTTGTACCTCCTACGCAACATACAGAAAAAATTCCAAGCATTGAAGTAAATCCTTTGAGCTCTTGGTCAATTTGAATAGCAAGCTCCCTTGTAGGAACCACAATCAACACTCTTTGTGTAGAATCTGAAAGTACTTTATGAATAAGAGGAATGAGAAATGCTGCCGTTTTTCCTGTTCCTGTATTCGCTATACCAACCACATCTCTACCAAGAAGAATATGAGGAATTGCTCGATCTTGAATTGGAGTAGGCGCGCTATAGCCTCTTTTAATAATATTTTTCTTTAAACGCTCATCTACTGCAAAATCTTGAAATGTATGTTCTGGAACAAATCTTTGTTCCGACTCCTCAACAACAACTGCTTTGTTTACAAACAACGAAACATCGAGGTGTTGACCTGAGAATCTTCTTTTTTTATTACCTCCTCCGCCACGTGAAAATCGAGACGGCGATTTTCCATGAGAAAAACGAGGTCCTCCAGTGGTTTTTCCACCAAAACGACGAGGACCTTTTCCTCCAGAGCTGAATGATTTTCTTTCTCCACCTTGAGATGAAGATCCTGAATAACGAAACGGGTTTGGCGCACGTGAGTGCGTCTTTTTATGTGATTGATGCATATATGTATTCCCAAGAGTCTCTCTTACGCGTTGGTAGCGAGGAATGGGAATAATAAATGCCTCGAAAACGTGAGATACGCTTGTTCTTTATATAATATCAAAATAGACAGCTTTTGTCAATTATTTCGGTGGCCGAACGCTTCGTCTTCATGATCCGCCTCAGCGTCTTCTTTTGTAGCATGCACAACAGAATCAAGATGATTAGGAGGAGAGTACAGAGTGTAGAGTTTCAAATCTTGATCTCCAGTATTTATCACGTTGTGCTCCACTCCTGCAGGAACAATAAATGCAAAATCTTCTTCAAAATGAAACTCTTCTTTATCCATGATCACGATTCCCTTTCCTTGTTCAACACGGAAAAATTGATCAACATGATTATGCACCTCAACTCCAATATCACCCCCAACAGGAATCGACATAAGAACCAATTGGGTATGAGTCCCTGTCCATAACACACGACGGAAATCAGTATTATTAACTGTCACCGTTTCAATCTGTTCAATATATCCTTTCATACACGCAGTATACCACTAATTGAGTACATCTTCAGTATCTGATACCGTGTATCTATGAATAAAGGGACATACGTCATCATTATTACGATTATCGTTCTTCAAGCTTTCTCAATGTTTGGAATTATTACCCTTTCAAACAAGTTCCAAAAACTTTCAGAAGAACTTGAAACACCGATCATACCGCTTTCTGCTCGAGCATTGGAATTTGAAGCGGATACAGAGACATCTACCACATCAGAATCACAAAGCACAACTACTGAAGAAATATTTTCTGTATCTCCTTCGATTTTTTCACTCTTCACCGATTTACTTGCAAGCATCTCCCCAGAAGGGACACAAGAAATTGATACTCCGTTTTCAATCACAAACGACCAAACAGCTGACGATATTATTTACACCCTTGCAGAAGACGCTGGTTACATAAGACAACCTGTTGCAACAACTACACTAGTTGCTTTGCAAGGAAAACTTGTGCAACCCGAAGTAAAAGATGCATGGATTCAACTTGAAGAAAAAGCATTACAAGAAGGAATCAGACTTGGTATCGTATCTGGTTACCGAAGCCCTGAGGCGCAACGATCACTCTTTTTAAAATATTTCCGCGATGAAACAAAGCGAGATGGAAGAAAAGAATTCACGACAAAAGAAATACGCTCTGGATTAGCCGATACCATTATTGCAAGAACTCTTGTTTATGCTGCTCCTCCTG
>CAYVKU010000036.1:0-2288 GCA_964452305.1 uncultured Candidatus Saccharibacteria bacterium
CACTATTGATATTCGTGATATAAACTCTGGTTTTTCTTTCTATGAATTTGGCAAAACAAATGGATATAAATGGATATCAAAAAATAATTACCAAAATGCTCGACAGTTTGGTTTTATTCCTAGTTATCCTCGAGGAGAGCGTGACGGAGGACCTGAGCCTGAACCATGGGAATTTGTATGGGTCGGCGAAGATCACATACAAAATCTTTCAGCCGAAATATTAGGAGAATCGCACACTACGACAAGTCGATAGTTCTACCATTGTATGCTAATGTCATTCTCATGAAAGAGAACTCAGATTTCCCTATGCGAATTAACAAATACCTTGCCCACAAAGGTATTTCAACGCGAAAAGGTGCAGATCTTCTTATCGAAAAAGGAAAGGTTTTTATTAATGGAAAGAAAGCGGTACTTGGAGACAAAATACACAAAGAAGATACGGTTCAAGTTATGGATTCTAAGAAAAAAGTACCCTTCCAATACTTTGCATATTACAAACCCGTTGGAATCACAACTCACTCCCCTCAACATGGAACAAAAGACATTCAGTCTGTTGTGCCAATAAAAGGAATTTTTCCTATCGGAAGACTCGATAGAGATTCTGAAGGTCTCATTATTCTTACCAATGACGGAAGAATCACTGACCGCCTTTTAAATCCAGAATATGCCCACGAAAAAGAATATGCAGTACGAACCGTGAACAAACTTCGAAGCTCGTTCAAAGAAAAGATGGAGAAGGGAGTGAACATTGAAGGATATATCACCAAACCATGCAAAGTAAAAATTCTTGGAGATTTTACATTTTCTATTATTCTCACAGAAGGAAAAAGACACCAGATCAGAAGAATGTGCTCCAATCTATTTCAAGATGTAGCCACTCTCAAAAGAACAAAGATTATGAATATAAAACTAGGGAATCTAAAACCCGGAGAATACCGAAAAATCGAGGGAGAGGAACTCGAGACACTTCTTTCTTCTTTGGGTATTTAGTTTGAAACTCTCTCTGCAACAATATCAATTTGGAGCGTTACAGAATCAGCAACATATGTTACTGATTGCACACTTGGAATTGTGATGTTGAAATCTGTTCGTGTAATCTGAGTTTCTCCTCGTGCAGTCAAAGTATTTTCATTAATTGAAGTGAGAAGTACTGAGAAGGTCACTTTCTTTGTAACTCCTGCAATCGTCAAATCTCCCGTTACTTCATATCGTACAGGCTCGTCTTGCGTTGGAGTGCCAGGATTGAGCGCTCTTACGCTTTCTGGATTAAATCGAATGAATTCGTGCTCTTCTGATTTCAAGATAAATCGCGCAATCGCTCCGTCTCTTCGCTCACTATCAGTTTTAAATGTTCGAGCATTTACAAGAATCTCTCCAATCTGTCCATCAGCAAGATTTTCCAAAGAAAGAGAGACTTCTCCTCCGATATTTGAAGTTTCTCCTATTACCGTTTTATCACTACCGTTCAAAATCTCATCAATCACAAAAGTTGCTTTTGATTGACTTGGGTTAATTCGATAGAGCACAAATGAACCTTCGGGACTTATACCGCTTGCAACATCACTTGAATTTTGTGACACAGCCACGGGACGAGTCATATAGAAAAATACTCCTACTCCAATAATAACTAAAACAACGATAGCGATAATGGTTTTTTTCATAGAAACGATTATAGCATTTTGATATAAACAAAAACCACTCGAGTAAAAACTCGAGTGGTTTATACACTACAGACACACAAGTCAAATCTACTTCTTTAAAGGTTCAAGATGCGCAACGATACCCATAGCAGCTGCAATGATGAGAATATTCTTAATGATGTATTGACCTTCCATAGTTGGTATTAAAAACCCACTCCATGTCACTGAAGAAAGAAGCACTAAAGGAAGGAACGTCGTTACCATATGGAAAAGAAGAAGTGGCATCACTACCCTTTCTGCGCCACGGACAAGGAATAATATTCCTATGACACATTCAAATAAACCGAAAAGAACAATGAATGTAGCGAAGTCCATAAATGGTACCGTGGTTTCAAAAAGACTTTCTACAAGGGGAGTTGCAGGACTTAACCCTAATACTTTTAGTGCTCCGAACCAAAAAAATACAAGGAACAATCCAAATCGCGCAACTGGGCGATAAAAATTTCTAAAAAAATGAATAAGAAGGCGGTCAATTCTATATAACTGTTTCATAGAGTTTTAGTATATCGAATGAGTATAAACAAAAAAGGGACATTGTCCCTTTTTTGTTATTTTTTCTTCAGAGAGATTACTTTCGTATAGTTTTTT
>CAYVKU010000037.1:0-1953 GCA_964452305.1 uncultured Candidatus Saccharibacteria bacterium
GAAGAAATTGAGTCAGATGTACCTCATGTACTCGAGCTTGTGGATTTGGGTCGAAAAATATGGAGTTTCCCTCACGAACTTTCAGGAGGGGAAAAGCAACGCGTTGCTATTGCTCGAGCGATTGTAAATCAACCTGATATTATTATTGCAGACGAGCCTACAGGAAACCTCGATCCAGTAAATACTTATGAGATTGTGCAAATTTTGAAAAAAATTAATGATTTAGGTACGACTGTTATTCTGACCACTCACAACAAAGGTGTTATTGACTCACTAGGAAGAAGGGTGATTACCATGGAAAATGGCAAAATGGTAAGAGATGATAAAGAAGGGCGTTATATTATATAAAGTATGCTTTGGGTAAATGTAAAAAGAATAATACGCACAGGATTCCTGAATTTCGGACGAAATGCATTCGTCTCTCTTTCTTCTGTGTTGGTAATGGTTATCACTCTTTCAGTAATAGGATCTCTTCTTTTTGTTTCCGCAACGCTCAATTCACTTCTTACTGATGTCAGAGAAAAAGTGGATATTAACGTATATTTCCTCACTTCTGCTCAAGAGTCAGATATTCTTGCTCTACAAAAAACACTCGAAGCGCTTCCTGAAATTGATTCAGTTGAATATACATCAAGAGAACAAGCACTTGAGGCCTTTCGATTGCGCCACGAAAATGACCAATCAACACTTCAAGCTCTTGATGAGCTCGACAACAATCCGCTTGGTGCGAGTTTAAATATTCGAGCAAAAGATCCGTCACAATATGCAGGTATTGCGGAGTTTCTTCAAGGAGACAACGTTCTTTCTGAAGAAGGACAAAAAATAATTGATAAGGTGAATTATTTCCAAAATAAAGAAATGATTGATCGCCTTACACGTCTTATTAATTCTGCAGAAAAATTAGGGTCAATTATTACTATGGTTCTTGTTATTGTTTCTATCCTTATTACATTTAACACGATTCGTCTTGCGATTTATATTTCTCGAGAAGAAATTTCTGTCATGCGACTTGTGGGAGCGAGCTCGTTTTACGTGCGTGGTCCGTTTGTTGTTGCGGGAACTATTTATGGCGCATTAGCAGGAATACTTACACTCATTCTTTTCTATCCAATGTCGTACTGGGTGGGAAGTAGATATGCGACCCTTCTTGGAATTAATTTGTTTCAATATTATATTCAAAATTTCGGACAGATATTTTTCATCATTATGATATCGGGTATGGCAATCGGAGCGATATCTAGTTATCTTGCGGTTAGGAAATATCTAAAAACATAGAATATATGGCACGAGCACGTAAATATATCTTTGTTGTCGGTGGAGTGATGTCGGGTGTCGGCAAAGGTATTGCGTCCTCATCGATCGGAGTTATTCTCCAAGCAAAAGGCTTTGCTATTACAGCTCTTAAAATCGATCCATATATAAATGTTGATGCTGGCACAATGAACCCCACCGAACACGGTGAGGTTTTTGTATTATCTGACGGAGATGAAACAGATCAGGATATGGGAAACTACGAGCGATTTTTGAATACTGATTTTAGTCGTGATAATTACATGACAACAGGTAGGGTGTATCAGGAGGTAATTCGTCGAGAAAGAAATCTTGAATATAAAGGAAAAAATGTGGAAGTGGTTCCTGATATTCCGCTTGAGGTCATTCGTCGAATTGATGATGCGGCTCACAAAGCAAAAGCAGATATTGCAATCGTCGAGATTGGAGGAACGGTAGGAGAGTATCAAAATGTTATTTTTCTTGAAGCGGCAAGAATGCTTAAAATGAAACATCCTCGTGACGTTGCATTTGTTATGGTTTCTTATCTCCCGGTACCTTCTAAGGTGGGAGAGATGAAGACGAAGCCGACACAATATGCATCTCGAACGCTCAATTCTGTTGGAGTGCAAGCAGATATTATTATTGCTCGAAGTGAACAGTCGCTTGATAAAAAGCGAAAAG
>CAYVKU010000038.1:0-1666 GCA_964452305.1 uncultured Candidatus Saccharibacteria bacterium
ACTAAAGTGGGTAGTTTCGACTAGCGTGCTGGGACAATGAACTACCCCGCCGCAAGCAGCGGGGTATCAGCATCAAAATAGACTCAGTTGAAAATCTTGGTGCAATTGCAAATATTCCTTTCCCTGCTTTTCTACATACTTAGCTACGGTTTTTTCATCTCCATGTTTACCTACTGTACTGGCAAAATATCCATCACTCCAAAATTCTCCTCCCCATAGTTGCTTTTTAACTCCTGGTATTCTTTTGAAAATTTCTCTTGCTGTAATACTCTTAATCATCGTCACTAGCTTTGTTACGCTGTAAGTTGGCACTGATTGCACTAAAAAATGTACGTGGTCTTTGTCCGCTCCAATTTCCAAGAACTTTAACTCATATCTCTTCTCTATTTCCAGACAGACCTCTCTGAGTACAATATCAACTCTCTCATCAAACACAGCTCTCCTGTACTTGGCTGGAAACACTAGATGGTATAGCAAAACAGTTACGTTATGACTTTTATGAACATACTCACTCATGTATTTATTTTAGCGCCGCAAGCGGCGGGGAATTCGACCCGAAGAGATTAAATCGACTAGTCCACAACCCCCAAATGCTGAAACCCTTGTTATAGCCAATTTGATTAAGAGTGGGACAGTTGGTTATGATATTGCGTTACAATGACTGCTGGACTTCTTTCGGAAAGAACTGATTATGGCTCACAGTCTTGATTCACGCCAAAAGGTAATTAACTTTATTGAAGCTGGCGGTAGCATAACAAAAGCTGCGCAAATATTCAAGGTCGGCAGATCTAGCATTTATCGATGGCTTGGTAGAGAAGACCTCGCTCCCACCAAGGTAGAGAATCGTAAGAAAAAAGTAGACATTAAAGAACTCGAAGAAGATGTAAAGAAAAATCCCGACATCCCCTTGAAGGAACGAGCCCAGAAGTTCGGCGTCACTTCAGGTTCTCTGTGTTACAGATTTAAGAAGATGAAAATAACTCGAAAAAAAAAACAACTTCGCTATCAAGAAAGAAATCACGGTGAAAGAGCAAAATACTATAGAGAGCTAAGAGAGTTGGTGAAGATTTACGGTATTGCAAGCCTGGTGTTTATAGATGAAGCGGGATTTGAGGAGTTTGTGTCATCGATATACGGATGGTCAAAAAGAGGAAAAAGAATCTATGGAGAAAAGCAGGGGAGAAGAGGAAAGAAAGAGAATCTAGTGGCAGGAAGAAGAAAAGGAGTAAAAGATTTTATAGCGCCAATGTTATTTATGGGGAGTCTAAATGCAGAAGGATTTGAGGGATGGTTAAAATATCATTTGTTGCCAGCTTTAAAAAAGCTATCAGTCTTAATAATGGATAATGCACCAATTCACCGAAAGAATACAATAAGACAGCTAGTAGAAGAAGCAGGGCATAAGGTATTGTTTCTGCCGACATACTCACCTGATTTAAATGATATTGAACATGACTTTGGTGCATTGAAGAGAGCGAGAATCAATGCCAATGGAGAGAAAAGTATTGACGAAATAATCCGTGAATATTGTGCCAGCTAGTGTCCCACCTTTATTTAAATCAGCTATAAATTTATGCTCGAAATGCTCAATAATCCTAGCTGAGAATAGCCCTTTAATCTCTTCGGGTCGAATTCCCCGCCGCTTGCGGCGCTAAAATAAATACAT
>CAYVKU010000039.1:0-209 GCA_964452305.1 uncultured Candidatus Saccharibacteria bacterium
AACTTATTTATGGACTAAATATTCCTGACGAGTGGTCTGAACTCACTAACTTAACCATTATGGAATTTGGTAAAAAATTGTCATCTTTAATTATTATACCGGAAGCATTCTACCCTGAATACTACGAATTAAAAATTCTAATGTTTGATTATATAAAAAGAGAAATTAAAATAATTAAAGGATTAGAGGATGGGACTATCGAAGAACTT
>CAYVKU010000039.1:234-1597 GCA_964452305.1 uncultured Candidatus Saccharibacteria bacterium
ATGAGATTGAACAGCGCTTGAGACAAATTGTTGAATTTCCAAGGAATTAAATGAGTCTGTAAAATAATTTGTGTAAATGGGTTTTAGTGTTGAAGAACATTTTTTAATCTCTGATCAAAAATAATTGATAAATGGGATAAAGCAACAGCCCAATTCTGTACAGGCATAACAGTCCACTTTTTCGATATATCTCTGTAAGCTAAGAATAGCATTTTTTTCAGTGCCTCATCGTTGGGAAAAATGCTTCTCTGTTTTGTAACCTTTCTAAACTGGCGGTGCACCGCCTCAACTGCATTGGTAGTGTAAATGATTTTTCTGATTTCATCCGGATACTTGAAAAATGTAGAGGCGTGAGCCCAGTTCTGTCTCCAGGTTCGGATTGATAAAGAATATTTTTTGCCCCAGTTTTCTTCTAAGTTGTCCAGAGCAATAAGAGCAGCTTCTTCTGTTGGTGCTGAGTAAACTAATCGAAGTTCTTTCATAAATGACTTCTGATCTTTGCTTGCAATGTATCTAAGCGTATTCCTGATTAAGTGAATGATACATAGCTGAATTTCTGTTCCGGGAAAGACCGTATTTATTGCCTCAGGAAAACCCTTCAGTCCATCCACACAAGCAATCAGTATATCCTGCACCCCACGATTCTTTAATTCAGTTAAAACACTAAGCCAGAAGTTTGAGCCCTCAGCTTCGCTTACCCATAAGCCCAGAAGATCCTTTCTGCCAGTAATATCAAGTGCCAAACAAGTGTAGGCTGCTTTATTTGTTACCCTTCCTTCACTGGTTACTTTATAATGTATCGCATCAAAGAAGACTATCGGATAAACAGCTTCGAGTGGACGATTGTGCCATTCTTTGGCCAAATCAATGATCTTATCGGTTATCTGTGAAACCAGAGATGCACTCACATCAAGACCATAGAACTCCTGAACGTGTGATTGTATATCTCTGGTGGTCATTCCCTTTGCATACATAGATATGATCTTATCTTCAATCGGTCCTAGCGTTCTCTCATACTTCTTGACAACGATAGGATCAAATGAACCGTTACGATCTCTGGGTACTGTTAGCTCTATTTCTCCGTTATCATTCTTGAGAGTCTTGCGGCTTCTGCCATTGCGACTGTTACCTGTGTTCTTTCCAGCTGGTGAGTATTTCTCATAACCAAGATGTTCGGTTAGTTCTGCATCAAGCATCCCTTCAAGGGAAGCTTTTATGAGCTTCTTGATGGCTCCGTTTTCTCCCATCAAGTCCTGATAGGTCCTTGCTGTTTTAAGATCGGCTTTAAGTTGCTCGATCATTTCTGGAGTTAGATCCATTGTGTAAATCTCCTTTCGGGTATTGGTTAAAAGTAATTAGTTTT